>NZ_VSRL01000019.1 GCF_012184385.1 Lentzea indica | reverse complement strand
CCACGACCGGCCAGCCCGGCGGCGAGGGTGTACCCGGCCATGCCGAGCACGGCGAGCGACACAGCTTGCGGCGTGTGCGCGTCCTCGAGCCATCGCGCGTCCTCGGAAACCGAGTCACCGCGCACCGCGACACTCAGCAACAGTCCGCCGTGGAAGAGGCCGAACAACACCAGGTAGGCCGCCGCGGGACGGTAGAGGCCCTGCGGATGCCCGCGTACGAGCACGGCGAGGCACAGCGACCACGAGGCCCAGAAAGTCGCGGCCACCGACACCGCGCCGCCGGACGGCCCACGCCACCCCAGGGCCGCCACCACCGCCAGTGCCAATGCCGCCAAAGCGATGCGGCCCAGCAGCTCCGGCTCACCGGCGAGCGCGTCATCCCGCAGCACAGGCACGTCACCCGGCTCCACGTCGGGTCGATCACCGCGCCCGCGCATCACTCCCACCTCATCGGCAGGCCGACGACGCCGCGCTACGGTGCCCCCTCTTCCGGGGAGACCGCGCGGCACGTCACCGGCCGGCCTCCGCGGACCGCTCACCGCGACGCGGTCCACACCGTCCGCCACCACTGGTCGTCCGGTGACAAGGCGAAATCCGAGTTGCGGACTCCCTCGGCGATCAGCGCCCGTTCGGACTCCGAGATGCTTGCCAGAGCGAGCGCCGTGGCCGCCCACCTCACAGGCCCCACGCGCAACGGCAGCAGGTGCAGACCGCGCAACCTCGGCGCGAGCTCCCGGAGGCCGGGCAGCTCGGTCGCGAGGACCGGAACTCCCGAGGCGAGCGCCTCGAGCACCACGCCGGGCAACCCCTCCCGATGCGATGGCAGGAGCAGCACGTCGATCGCGGCGAGCACGTCCTCCGGACGCTCGGTGTGCCCCAGCAGGTGAACCGACGGATCCGCCGCCACACGCGGCGCGACGGACGTGAGGTCCTCGACGCCACCGGGTCCGGCGATGGTCAGGCGCACGTCGGGACGCAGGCGGCGCGCCTCGGCGTGCACCTCCATCAGGAACGCGCGGTTCTTCTCCGGTGACGCACGGCCGATGTGCCCGAGTACCGGCCAGGCACGCGGTTCGCCGACACGGGGAACAAACCTGAACCGGCCGGTGTCGACCTGGTTGGGCACGACGCGGTACCGGTGGTCGTGCGGAGGCGGATCAGTGAACGCCAGCGCCGCCTTGGTCACGCCGATGACGTCGGTGGCGGAGTTGCAGATCATCTCGCGCAGCAGGGCTCGTTGGAGCCTGCGCGCCGGAGTGTCGCGCCGTCCGTCGCCCTCGCTGCGCATGCGTGCGATCCGCACGGGCACGCCCGCTGCCGATGCCGCGGCGAGCACGAGGCCGCTGGCGAGGCTCACGTGCGACTCCACCACGTCGGGCCGCAGGGTGCACAGCGCGTTCCACAGCCGCACCGGAAAGGTCACCTTGGGACCGAGAGGACAGCGACGGATGTCGGCTCCGGCAGCGCGGAACTGCGGGGCGAGCTGACCCTCGTGCGGTCCGAGGAGCACGAAGGTCTGCTTGACACAGGAAGCCGGAATCGTGCGGCACTGTCTCAACGCGATCGACTCCACGCCGCCGCGGTCGAGCGTCCCGAGGACGTGCACCACCTTCACGGGATCCTGCGTCATGTGGTCCTCCTGTCGGACAACGCGGCGGGAATGTGCGACAACCACGTCGAGAAGCGCTCGTCGAGCAACGCCTTCTCATACGTGCGAGCAAGTTCGAGGTTGCGGCGGGACTGCTGCTCCCACTCACGGGGATCGGTGAGCAGCCGGTCGATGACGCGGGCGAGCGCCTCGTCGTCGTCAGCCTCGACCAGGCACCCCGGTTCCAGCAGCTCCGGGATGCCGCCCACGCAGGTGCCCACCGCGGGCAGCGCCCTGGCCATCGCCTCGATCAGCGCGCGTGGCAGTCCTTCCGCACGGGATGGCATCGCGAACAGGTCCGCGGAGTCCAGCAGCACGGTCATCAGCCGGCGGTCACGCACCTGTCCGATGAACGAGACCCGGTCTGCGATCCCGAGCGCCTCCGCCAGGGCCACCAGCTCACCGTGTCGTCTGCCGCCGCCCACCACCACGGCGTGCACGTCGAGCCGCGCTTCCACCAGCCTGTACAACGCCCGCAGCAGGACGTCGTGGCCCTTGTAGAGCTGTTCGTGGGTACCTACGGCGATGACGCAGAACGGTCCCGGCAGCCACTTGCGAGGCTTGTCCAGCAGCGTGCCCTCGGCCATCCGAACGTTCGACAGGGCGATGGTGAACCGTCCGGGTGTAGCGGGATAGCGGCGCTGCAGCACGAAATTGGTCACGTACAACACCGCCGACGCGCCACCCACGACCCATCCCGTCAACCGGGCCGCGACGTTCGCCACCACTCTGCCCGCCGGGCCGAACGTTCCCGAGGCGAGCACGTCGAACGCGTCACCGATGACTTCGACGGAGTACTTGCGGCGCAACACTTTGCACACGGCGGCGGCGAGGAACCCGATCGCTCCCGGCTGTTGCAGCACGATCACCTCGGCACGCGTGACCGCGTCGGCGATCGCCGGGACGAGCCGGGGCAGTGCGCGCAGCAACCCCGCCGGACCGCGGTAGTCCGGCAACGGTCGCAGCTCCTCTCCGCCGCCGGCGTCCGGGTCACCCGTCCTGGCGACGACGCACAACCTGTCGCCCTGGTCCAGGTACCTGGCGAAGCCGTCCGGCGCGGTCGTCTCGCTGCTGAGCCTCGTCTCGGTGAACAGACTGATGAGCCGGCCGTCGGGCGCACGGGCGATCGGAACGTCCGCGGCGTTCTCGACGACGTCGGCCACAACGGCCGCCGCACGCGCGCTGTCGAAGAAGCGAACGATCCGATCGCGCACCGCGTCGGACCTTTCCGTCAACCGGCCGGCTCGGTGCTCGGCGTAGGCTTCGTTCAGCGCAACGACCAGCGCGTGTGGATCGTCCTTCGGCACGATCCAGCACGCGTCGCGGTCGACGGCTTCCGGCAGCGCACCCGCGTCGCTCACCACGCTGGGCACACCCATGGCGCCGGCCTCCAGCGCCGCGCCGTGGTTGTCGGACAAGGACGGCGACACGCTGAGGTCCGCGGCCGCGTAGTACGGCCGCACGTCGTCGACGCTGTCCAGCCACGTCACGGACGTGTCCTCGGCGAGCCGGAACCTCGCGACCAGCTCCCGGCGGTACTCCGTGCCCGCCTCGTCGAACCCGCCGCCGACCAGCACGAGGCGGCTGTCCGGATGCTCGGCGTTGAACCTCTGCCAGGCCTCGAGAAGCACGTCGTGCCCCTTGATGCCGCGTCCTTTGTAGACGAAACGTTTCGGCGCGTACACCAGTGCGACCATGATGACGACGAAAGCCGCACCTGCACTGGCCCGCGCACGCGCTTCGACGCGCTCGGCGGGGCTCGGCGGCCGGAACAGGCGGGTGTCGACACCGTAGGGAACGACGGGTGTCCGCGCGGGCGGGCGCCCGAGCTCGCGGTAGCGCCGTGCGGTGAACCGGCTTCCACAGATGGTGACGGTGTCCAGGCGTGCGGTGATCCGCTCCAGCAGCCGGATCAGCCGTGACTCGAGGTACAGGGGACCGGGGACCATGTGCACCCGCGCGGCTCGGGTCGCGAGGCCGGTGAGCCGGACCGCGAGCGCCGAGGCGAGCAGGTGGTAGTGCAACACGTCCGGTTCGAGCGCCCGCAGCACGTCGCGCAACTTCAGCAGACCGGCGAGCGTGTGGACCGACGGCCGGAAACGGAAGTCGAACGGACTGTCCACAACGGACACGCCGCGGCCGGCCAGCTCGTGGCGCAGCCGGCCGTCGCCAGGCGGCAGCACCGCGACGACGTCGTGCCCTCGCGCGAGCAACGCGTCGACGTGCGGTGTCGTCCACAGGCATCCGCGGTTGGTCTTCAGCACGAGCACAACCCGCAACCGGCGGGCGGATGTAGCTTCCTTCGTGGTCACAGGTACTCCACATGCGCCGCGGTGAGCCGATGCCGGGTGTCGAGCACGCAGTCCGCCACCCGCTCGACGAGCGGGTAGTCGACGTCGTCGTGGTCGGCGAGCAGGACGACGATGTCGGCGAGCCGCAGCGCGTCCTCGGACAGTTCGATCGGTTTCACTCCCGGCGGGCAGCGATGCGGCTCCACGTGGGAGTCCACCACCTCGATCCGTGCACCCAGCGCCATGAGCAGTTCGGCGATGCGCAGCGCGGGTGACCCGCGGACGTCGCCGGTGTTGGCCTTGTACGCGAGCCCCAGCAGCACGACCACGCTGTCCGCCAAGTCCTTCCCCCGCCGGGAGAGCGCCGTGCAGATCCGCTTCACGACGTGGTCCGGCATCGTGTCGTTGATCTCGTTGGCCAGCTCGACGAAGCGGAACGGGCGGTGCAGCTCGTGACGCACCCGCCAGGACAGGTAGGTCGGGTCGACCGGCAGACAGTGCCCGCCCACGCCGGGTCCCGGCGTGAAACGCATGTATCCGAACGGCTTCGTCGACGCGGCGTCGATCACCTTCCACACGTCGACGCCGAGCTGACGCGCGAACAGGGTGATCTCGTTGACCAGCGCGATGTTGACGTGCCGGAAGGTGTTCTCCAGCAGTTTGGTGAACTCGGCTTCCTTCGTCGACGACACCGCCACGGTCGTGCCGACCAGCCTGGAGTACAGCGCCTCGACCGCGCACAGCGAGGACGCGTTGACGCCGGAGATCACCTTGGGCGTGTTGGCGAAAGTCCACCTGGTGTTACCCGGATCGATGCGTTCCGGGCTGTACCCGACCGCGAAGTCCACTCCGGCGACGAGCTCACTGCCCTGCTCCAGCAGAGGAACGAGCAGCTCCTCGGTGGTGCCCGGATACGTGGTGGACTCCAGGACCACGAGTGAGCCGCGGCGGATGTGCGGTGCGATGGCGGCAGCCGCCGCCTCCACGAAGCTGAGGTCAGGCACTCCGCTGGTCAGCGGGGTGGGCACCGCGATGATCGCGGCCGTGAAGTCCTTCGCGTCCGCATAGCACTTCGACGGGTGGTAGCGCCCGCTCTCCAGTGCCGCGGCGAGCTCATCGTCCGGCACGTCACCCACGTAGGACCGCGCTTCCCGCAACGACGAGACGCGGCTCGCGTCGAGGTCGATCCCCACGACCGAGAACCCGGTCTCGACGGCCCGCATCGCGATCGGCAGGCCCACATATCCCTGTCCGATGACCACGAGCTTGTCCTGTCCACACGCCGCGGTCATGCGGTCGACCTCGCGATCTCGGAGTTGGCCAGTCGCTTCACCCACTTGACGGTCCGGCACAGCGCGGCCTCCAGCGGAACAGGTTGCACCGATGGGAAAAGCCCGCGCAGCGCCTTTCCGGACGCCTGTGAGTGCCGCACGTCGCCGTTGCGTGCAGGACGGTGCACCACGTCGAGCTCGCGGCCCAGCAACGCCGCCAACAGGGCGATCAGGTCGTTGAGGCTGTTCCGCGTGCCGAAGGCGAGGTTGACCGGATGAGCACAGCTGACGGTGCGCGTGACGCAGTCGGCCAGCACGTCCACGACCGACCCCACGAACGTGAAGTCCCGGCTCTGCTCCCCGTCACCGAACACCTCGAGCGGCTCCCCTCGCAGGGCCGCCCAGATGAACGAGGGAACGACGGCCGCATACGGGTGGGCGGGCAGTTGAAGCGGCCCGAACACGTTGAAGAAACGGAACACCGCGCACGGCAGGTCGAAGCAGTGCTGGAACGACAGGGCGTACGACTCCGCCGCGAGCTTGCCCGAGGCGTAGGGGCTCACCGGCTGGCACGCCATCTCCTCGGACTTCGGCAACACCGGGCTGCGTCCGTACACGGAACTGGACGACGCGACCACGACGTGCGCGTCGGCGGCCCTGGCCGCCTCCAGCACCTCCAGCGTTCCCGTCACGTTGACGTCGTGACTGTGCCGCGGGTCTCGCAACGACCGGGGCACGGACGGAACCGCTGCGAGGTGCACCACCGAGTCCGCACCCCTGCACGCGTCCATCACCGCGTCGCGGTCGAGCACGGACCGCAGGCGCAGCTCGACGTCGATCCCGTCGAGGTTGCTCTTCCTGCCGGTGCTGAGGTCGTCGAGCACGATCACGTCGACTCCCCTGCGCACGAGCTCGCGGGACAGGTTGGCGCCGATGAACCCGGCGCCACCCGTGACGACGACCTTCACGACGTCACGCTCGCGTCGCTGTGGGCGGTGCGCGGTACCGGGACGGTTCCGGTCGCGCACTCCGTCATCACTTCGATCTCGCCGTAGTCCACGGCGAGCGACAGCAGATATGCCGGATCGAGCGGCGGCACGGCGACCTGCGAGATGGACGGATGCGACGGGCGCTGGTCGAGCTCGCCAGGCCCGAACAGTTCCTCGTGCAGCTTCTCGCCTTCGCGCAGTCCGGTGTAGACGATCGGTGCGGATCTGCCGGAGACCTCCATCAGCTGGCGGGCGACGTCGGCGATCCGCAGCTGTTCGCCCATGTCGAGCAGCAGGGCCTCTCCGGAGCGGCCGATCGAGGCTGCCTGGATCACGAGCTGCACCGCTTCCGGAATGGTCATGAAGAAGCGGCTCACCTCGGGGTGCGTGACGGTGATCGGACGACCCTGTGCCAGCTGCTCGGTGAAGGTGCTGAGCACCGAACCCCGGCTGCCGAAGACGTTGCCGAACCGCACGGACAGGTACTTGCCGTCAGAACGCGTCGCCGCGTCGGCCGTGAGCCGCTCGCCGATGCGCTTGGAGCTGCCGAGCACGCTCTTCGGGTTCGCCGCCTTGTCCGTGGAGATGTTGACGAAGGTGCTCACGCCCGCCGCCAGCGAGGCCTCGAGCACGTAGTACGTCCCGAGCACGTTCGTCTTCCACGCTTCGAGCGGATACTGCTCGAGGGCGGTGAGGTGCTTGAGCGCCGCGGCGTGGAAGACCACGTCCGGCTGGCAGCGAGCGAAGACGAGCCGCACGGCCTCGGAGTCCCGGATGTCGGCCAGCACGACGTCCGGCGAGTCGAGCAATGCCTCGCCGTAGATCGACAACCGCACGGCGTGCAGCGCCGACTCGTCGCGATCGAGCATGAACAGCTGCGCGGGTCCGAACCGGTGAATCTGGCGGCACAGCTCCGATCCGACGGACCCGCCCGCGCCGGTGACGAGGACTCGCTTGCCTGCCAGGTGCTCACCCACCGTGTCGGCGCAGGTGTGAACCTGCTCTCTGCCGAGCAGCTCGGCGAGGTCGAGTTCGCGGAGATCCGCGACACCGACCTGGGAGCCGAGCAGCTCGTTCAGCGACGGCAGTACCTGCAGGCCAAGACCTGCCTGGTGCGCGATCTCGGACATCTCGTGCAGCACAACGGGATCAGGTTCGCGCAGCGCGACGACGATCAGCGTCGCGCCCGTGCGTGAGGCAACCGCCACCACGTCCTTCCTGGTGCCGCTCACCGGAACGCCGCGGATGCGCAGCGACTGCTTCGCCAGGTCGTCGTCGACGAGAGCAACGGGGAGGTAGCCGCCCATCGGGTCACTCAGCATCGACCGGACCAGTTGCTCCCCCGTGACACCCGCACCCAGGATGACCACGCGCCGGGCGCAGGCCAGTTCCGGCGTCGCCCAGCGCTCGTGACTCCACCGGAGCGCGCAGCGCCCCGCCCAAGCCAGGACCAACGCGACGAACGCGGACGTCAGCGGTACGGATCTGGGCACGGGCGGAGTCGCCCAGCACAGGTCGACGATGGCGGCGAACACGCCGGTGATGACGGCGACCCACGCCAGCCGAACCGCCTCCTCGAGACTGCCCACCGGGTAACGCCCGCTGTAAAGGTGCGCCGCCAGCGCGACCACGACAGCAATGGCGAGAACGATCAGTGCGAACTGAACAAATCGCGCTCCCTCGACATCCGCTTCTTCCAACGCGTATCGGAACCAGGTCACCGCCGCCATTGCGACGATCCACGCGCAGGTATCGATTCCGCACAGCAGAAGCCGAAGTCCCCAACCGGCCGAGGGCACTGGATCACACCTCATTTCCACGTTCGCACACCAGCACTTGATGCGGTCAGACCGCCGAGGCAGTGGTCCATTACTCGCGACTACCCGAAAGTGTTGCTCACTTGCACGACCAGAAACTCTTGGCACAATTCACCACTCGTCCCCGGCAAATCCTGATCCAACTTTGAAGGGAACCGTGTCTTTGCGCGGCTATCTCCTACTGGTTCGCGACCGCTGGCGGGTGGTCGCAGCGGGCCTCGCACTCGGCGTCGGCGCCGCGGCGGCGGCCACCTGGGCGGTCATCCCCGTCTACGAGGCGGAGGTGACGCTGTTCGTCTCGGCGCTGGATGCGAACGACGACGCGGCCCAGGCCTACCAGGGCAGTCTCATGTCGCAGCAGAAGGTCAAGTCGTACACGCGGCTGGTCACCAGCGGCCGCATCCGTCAGGACCTCGAGCGCCGAGGGCTCGTGCCGGAGCCGGACTCGATCCGGGCCGACGTCCAGCCCGGCACGGTGCTGCTGACGATCACCGCCACCGATCCGTCGCCGAGCCGGGCACAGCACCTGGCCGACGCGGCGGCCGGGGCGTTCAGCGAGCTCGTCGCGGAGCTGGAAAGGCCGACCGGCGGTGGTCAGCCCGCCGTCGCGGTGAAGGTGGTCGAAGCCGCGAGGCTGCCGGCCACTCCCGTGTCTCCCCGTCCGGTGAGCAACGGCGTGCTCGGCGTGCTGATCGGGCTCGCCGCCGGTGTCGGTGCGGCGCTGGTGCGCAACGCGCTCGACACGTCGGTCCGGTCGGTGGAGATGCTCCAGGACCTGGTGGCCGCGCCGTCGCTGGGCACCGTCGCCGTTGATCCCCGCGCGACCACCCGTCCGGTGATCACGTACCCGCACTCCGCGTCGGCACGCGCGGAGTCGCTGCGGCGGATACGGACCAACCTCCAGTTCGTCGATGTCGACCACCCTGCCCGCACGATCGTCATCACCAGTTCCATGCCCGACGAGGGCAAGTCGACGCTGACCTGCGATCTCGCTGTCACGCTCGCTGAGGCGGGGAGGACGGTGGCTGTGGTCGACGCCGACTTCCGCGCGCCCCGCATCGGCGACTACCTGGGTCTTGAGTCCGCCGTCGGCCTGACCAGCGTGCTGATCGGGCACGCCCGGCTCGAGGAGGCGCTGCAGCCGTGCGGCCGCCGCGGCATGGCCGTGCTCGCGAGCGGTCCGATCCCGCCCAACCCCAGCGAGCTGCTCGCCTCGCGGCACGTCGTGGACGTGCTCGAACTGCTGGCGGGCCGCTTCGACGTCGTTCTCGTGGACACCCCGCCCCTGCTGCCCGTCACCGACGCCGCGATCCTGGCGAGCCGGTGCGACGGAGCGGTCCTGGTCGTGCGGCACGGCAGGACCACGAAGCAACAGGTCAAGGAATCCGTCAGCGCCCTCGAAGCCGTGTCGGCACGGCTGCTCGGCACGGTCACGACGATGACACCCAGGACCCGTCTCGGCGAGGCCTACCGGTACCACCGCGCCGATGAGCCGGAGACCGCGCCCCTACCGCGAACCCACTCCCACCAGGAGCACCGATCATGACCACCCCCGAGCCGGCGCACGGGATGAGAAACACACGACTGGCAGTGGCATCGGCGTTCGCGCTGTGCCTGACGGTCAGTGGACTGTGCTCGGTCGTCACCCCCGAATGGCGAGAGATGCAACAGCTACCACAGGTCTTCGCTTCGCTCGATGCAGCGCAGCGTCCACCCAAGTGGACAGAAGGCATGACGTTCCTGCTGGCGAGCAACGATCCCGCTCCGTACTCCGACCGCAGTGAAGTGATCATGCTCGTGCGGCTGTCGTCAGACCGCACGGCGGCGACCGTCGTGTCGATCCCACCCGACAGCTGGGTGGCGGTTCCGGGACACGGCATGGCCAAGATGAGCTCGGTGTCCGCGTTCGGCGGACCTACGCTGATGGTCCACACGGTGGAGACGCTCACCGGGGTTCGGGTGGACCAGTTCGCGATGACCGATCTCGCTGGTTTCAGGGCGCTGACACAGGTGGTGGGAGGAATCGACCGGGTGGATCCCAGCGTCGCCGATCCTGTCGAGCGGCAGCAGGAGGCGCTGCGGACACTGATCTCCAAGGTCGTGTCGAGCGGGGTGCTGAGCAGCCCCAGCCAGGCACACGACTTCGCCGACACTGTGAGCCGGTATGTCCAGGTCGATGACATCCTCACGAGGGACGCACTGCGGTCGCTCGCCTTCGGGCTGAGGAAGCTGGACCCCTCCGCCGTCACGTTCGTGACGGCGCCGATCTCGGACGGCGTACGTGCCGGTCAGCTGTGGGAGGCGTTGCGCCAGAACCAGATCAAGCACTATCTCGAGAGCACGCCGCAGTGAGGAAGGACTTCCGCATCCTGTTCGTGTGCACCGGCAACGTCTGCCGCTCGCCCTTCGCCGAGTTGCTGACCCGGCACCTGCTCGCACAGCGGCTGCCGAGCGACCAGATCACGCGCTTCGTCGTCGCGAGCGCGGGAACTCAGGCCATGACCGGAGCGGCGATGCACTCACTGACCCGCGACCAGCTGCCGAGGTGGGGCCTCGCGCGGGTGACCGGCGAAACGCACATCGCTCGCAATCTCGATCGGATCGCGCTGGCATCGGCCGATCTGGTGCTGACGGCGGATCGCGAACACCGCGCGGAGGTCGTCTCCACGTACCCGCCGCTGCTGCACTCGACCTTCTGCCTGCGAGAGTTCGCCCGCCTGCTGGCACCCGTGTCACTGCGCCGCACCGGTGATGATCCCCTGCACCGCGCACGGGCGGCGGTCTCGACCGCCGCGTTGCGCCGAGGCTGCGTCCGGTGGGTCGACAAGACCGATGACATCGTGCCCGATCCGTACGGCCGGTCACGCGGAGCGCATCACCAGAGCACTGACATGATCGCCGACGCACTGCATCAGGTGCTCACCGTGATGTTTGACGCTTGAACAATCCGGGCGAACGGCGCAGGCCTCGTGTTGCGCGAGCGGCCTCACCGGCGATACGAAATTTGCCGATCGCCCACAGGGCGGCGCACCCCCGTCTCTTCCGAGGAGCACATGTGGCCACCGTGGTACCGCTGTCACTGACCTTGGAGGTGGGCGGTCATCAGTGCGTCACGCAGGTGTGGGCGCTGCAGACCGGGCAGGTGGCCGATGGCACGGAGCGGTGGCTGCTCGAGTCCTCGGCGGTGCGGTGGCTGCTCGACCGGGTCGCCGACGGCGGGACTCAGCCCCGAGCGAGCCGCCGAGCTGGTGCACCAGGTGTCGCGGTGGAACAGCGGCTGCTGCTACTGGTGCGACCTCGCCGCCCCCGCCTACCCGGAGGCGCTCCGCCGCCACCGGGACGCGCACGAGCAGTGGCAGCGGCGACAACGGAGCATCACGCCGGGGACGCACCCGTACCTGCTCGACAACGGCACGGTGCACAGGTGGAACTGCGCGGCCGCGCCACCCGCTCGAGGCCCAGGCCATCCCGGCGCTGACCTGCACGCCTACGCGGCATGGCACGGCCCGCTGAACGGAGACCTGGACCGGATCATGGCCGAGCTGTGGGAGGAGACACGGGTGAGCAGGCGGGTCACCGAGGCGGAGCTCGACCAGTGGTTGCGGCTGCGCAACCACCACGCCGGCTCTGCCTGGTGTCCGCGGTGCTCGCCGGAGCTGTCGGAGCTGTCGGAGGAACAAGAGCCCGGTTAGTGGCGTGGCACAGAACGTTGCCGGGCGAATTCGCGGTCAGACGGGTGCATCGTCGTGCCGCGAGACGCCCTGCTGAGCGTGAATCACCCAGCCAACGTTCTGGGTCGCGCCACGAGCTCACGACTCCAGCACGCAGCAGCTCCCCCGCACCACAGCCGGGAGACCGTCGGCCGCACACGCCATCCGGCCGAGACCCGAATCCGGTGACCACCGTGCTCCGGAGCCAGTCGCACCTCGACGTCCATCGGCTCTCCGCGCCGCAGCAGCGCCTGCCACTCGCCCGCGCCCTCTACCGCGGACTCGAGGCCGGACTGCACGTCCGATCCCTCACCGAAGATCCGGTGCAGCCCACTCGACACGATCAGCCTGCCGCTCATGAGGTTGAGGGAGAACACCCCGAACCCGGCATCCGCCACGGCATCGACGACGTCCGCGAACTCCAGCCGGTCCGCTGTCGAGGAACCGTTGCTCGTGATCGGCCGGCGCTCGCCCGCACCGGGGCCGGTCAGCCAACCCGGCAACCAGGTGCACAACACGGATTCGTCCACGTGTGTGATGCGGACGGACACGCTGTGGGTCCGCCCGAGATCCGTGAGCGGATCAGGCGCTGCCGCGACGTGCTCGACGGTTTCACCGGACTTGAACGCCTGCGTGAACAGCCTGCGCAGCAGCACGGCGGTGTCTTCCGGCAACAATTGCCCAAGCGTCAGGCCGACGACCTGATCGACCCCCAGAACGTCTGCGGCGGACTTGTTGCCCATTTTCACGCGATAATCCACAACATCCGGGGGATCGCCTTCGCGATGAATCGGCGACCAAACCAATGCGGCTTCCTGCATCAGATCGACGACCTGCTGCAAGCGCAGTCCATTAGCCAAGACCGGTCCCGCCCCCTTACCTGAGTGACCGTGGAGCCACGCAAAGACTACGGTCCGCAGCGAGTGCCCACCTCAACGGGAGGAAACTATCCATCAAAACGTGATATTAGACCCACTTCGGTTCAAACAGCGGTGACACATAGCAATAATCTTCTGGTCAGATCCCGCGAGGAAGCGCTTCACCACTGGTGTGCGTTAACCCGTTCGAGCGACAGTCGGACACGCCGCGCAATATGCCGAATGTTCGGCCCACGCGAGACGTCTGAAGATCAGGCCACGAGCCGGTCGTCCGGAGGCACTGTGCGGCCGAGCTGTGCCAGAAGATCGGTGACCTCACGAGCGGCGCCCGTGCAGTTGTCGCAGAGCGTCAGATGGTCCCGCACCCGTTGCCGCACGCTGCGACCCTTGCGCCCGGACAGCACCGCGGCCAGGTTGCCGACCGCCTCACGACAGGTCTCCTCGGCTGCGGCCTTCACGTGCATCTGCACGTAGGCCAGCCGAAGCCCCTCGCGGGCCCGGAAAGCCAACGCGGCCACCGCGTTCGGCCGCATGCCGAGCGCGTCCGCCGCCGCCGGCGTGCTGAGCCGCTCCAGCTCGAGCAGCACCAGCACGGACCGCCACCGCGCAGGAAGGCTGTCAAGTGCCCTGCTCGCGAGCTGGGCGTCCAGTCCTTCACCGACGGGATCGCTCTCCTCGGCCGGCAACAGGAGCTCGGTCACCTCCACCCGCCGGTCGACCATCCGGTCGCGCGCCACCTGCTTGTAGAACGTGGTCCGAACCGTGGTCAGCAGGTACGCGCGGAACCTTTCCGCCGGACCGCCGCCCGCCACAATCCGGTTGAACACCTTGACGAATGCGTCGGAGACGAGATCGTCGGCCCCTTGTGACGTGCCAAGCAGTCTGCACGCAAGTCCGTACGCATACGCGAAATTCCTGCGGTAAAGCTGAACGAAAACCTCTCGGTCTCCGGCGCGAGCTGCCTGGACGAGACCGGAGTCGATGTCCTCGACTTCGTCAGTCATTTCACCTGCCTAAGGTTTCCGATTCCCTCTCCGTCACCCCCACCTGTGAGTGACAAAGCTACAGCGAGCAGTTCCCCCAGGGAAGACGACGCTCCGATACGGCGAACTTCTCGCCCGACAGTGCGAGCAACGCGGCGTGAACATTGCCGATGCAACCCAAATTTGCGTAGTGCTCACCCGTTCGAGTGATCGGCTTCGTGAGAAAGCCCGCCCGAACGCTGCACCGGAATCGCGTGAGCCGGGCTTGCGCACATGTCGTCGTCGTCCAGCGTGCCCAGGCTGATGACGGCGGCACGGAGCGCCACCCGCAAACGGTCCACCTGCGCCGCCGACAGATGGATCGTCTCGCGATCGACACTCTCCACGATCACGAACTCTTCGGTCAGCGCCACCACGGTGGTGGCGTTCCTGCCGTGCCCGTCGCGGCAGCGGACCGTCCACGAACGACGGTCGCCTGCCCGTAGGAAGAAACGGACCAGCACTGACGACAACCATGCTTCACGATGACGACGAAACATCCACGACCTCCTCGAGACGGACTCCAGAGATCACTTCGGTAGGAACGACAGCTCGTAGGCCCGTGCCACGGCGTGCGCGCGGTCCCTGGCGTCCAGCTTTCGCAGGATGTGACTGACGTGTGTGCGCGCGGTCTCGGCGGTGATCTGGAGCCGCAGCGCGATCTGCACCGCCGTCCGCCCTTCCGCGATGAGCTGCAGCACCTCGAACTCCCGGCGCGACAGCGACTTTCCGCCCGCCGTCCGCGCACCTTCCACCGAGGTGGCGAAGACGGCGAGAGCGGAGTCGATGTGGTGACCGACTGTCGCCCCCGCCGTGATGGCCTTCACCAACCGGTCGGGATCGGCGTCCAGCGGCACCAGTGCTCGGGCACCGTTGATGCGGGCCATGGCGATGGTGTCGGGGGTGCGAGCCTCCCGGCCGAGCAGCGCCACCACGGTGAGGTCCCTGAACAGACGGGTCAGCAGCTGGCAACGGTTCCAGCCGGGATCGCTGGCGGAAGTGACGAGAACGACGTCGAGACGCGCTGACTCGCACAGTTCGACGGTGTCGCGAGTGCTGCTCACCGCATCGACCCACTCCAGAGCGGGATGCGCCGAGACGATCGTCTGCACACCGTGTCGCAGCAGCGGCAGCGATTCGAGCAGCGCGATTCGAAGCGGGCGCGTGCGGCCGTCTCCCACCAGCGATATCTCCCCCGAACCTGCACCCATTTGTTCAACCCCTGATCGATGTTCGGTTCGAAAACGCCAAGCGATCGAACAGGTCGCATGCCCTGGCGTTTGCTTCACCTGCGCGCCACCGCCGCGTATCCGCTCATTCGAGTGGCTCCGGAAATGTGGAGGCAAAACCATGCAACCGCTGATCACCGGGTTCTGCCGCAGTGACGGTCGCGCCCCGGTCGTCGCACCGTCCCAGCGGATCGCCTTCGCGGAGACAGCGGCAGCGGGATGCTCGAACAACACCTTGCGCACGCAACCGCACGATCTGTCCGCCGCGACCAGCCGATCGCTGCCGGCGTACGCGGCGAACCGTTGCCCGTCTCGAACCGCCATCCGCCAGGTGAACCCGTCTCGGCAGCCGACCGTCGGACAACCGGCGCCCTCGACGGAGACCCCCGACCGGCCGGACGCCCGTCTCCGCGGCTGTGAGCCCCGGCCAGGTGCACCGACTCGTCACCGGGTCACCACTCCCGAGGGCCCTCGCACGGTGAAGGTGAAGTCGTGCGATGGCAGTCCTGTCGCGTCAACGGCGTTCTCGGACGACACGTCGAGCTGCTCACCGGTCACCCTGTCAGGCTCTCCCGCCGCGGGCACAGGTGCCGTTGAGAGGAGGGGCGTGACAAGACACGCTCGCAGCAACCGCCACCCGATCACGACGACTCACGCCGTCCGCGGGCTTCGTTCCCTCGCCTGCGCGGCCGACACACCGCGAACACGACAAGCAGCGCGACCGGCGCGGCCAGCAGAAGCTGCCACCACATCATCAACGTGACCAGCAAAGGGGCGCCGCTCTCGTCCTTCACCGCGGTCGCCCCGCGGTTGACGTCGGCTCCGCAGGCCACCGACCTGCCCGCGGCCGAGGCACAGGCGATCACCGTGATGTCCGTCCCGGCGGAAACCGTTCCCACGACAACTCCCAGCTCGACCTGTGCCGTCGCACCCTCGGCGACGTCGACGAGCCACTTCGTCTCGGTGGGCGCCTGCGCCGGGCCGCTGCCCGCCGGTCCCAGCACGAGCGGCGACGGCGTCGTCAGCGTCACTTCGAGCTGGTCGAGCCGCTGGTCGGTGTTGTTGGCGACCCTGACCCGATACGTGGTCGAGAGATTCTCGGTGACCACCTCGATCCCGTCGTCCACGGTCACGACCACGTCGTGATCCGACCAGCGGAGTGCGGCCAACGTGATCGTCAGGGCTGCGACGAAAGCCATCGCGGACGCCACCCACCGACGGCTGCCCCTCACGGGGACGGAACGGGAATCGGTCATCGAGCGGGCCTCCACCCGTTGCACGGCGAACTCTCAACTCCCCCCTGACCGCATCGGGCGCCTCGGATTGCGGGTTCTCGGTCGTCCTCACCTGATCGTGCGACCCTTTGCCCGTCCACAATGGATCAACTTCCCTCAAGAGAGTGATCATCTCGTGATCTGATAACACCGCTTGAGCCCTCCACGATCGACCTCACAGGCGGCAAACACAGCCCCGCGGTCCCTCTGGAGTGATCTTGACTCAGCTACCCGATCAGCCACCGGCATTCCTGCGCATGTGGTGGAGCATCCCGAACTGGTCCCGCCTGCTGCCCGTGCTCGGCGGCACGCTGCTCGCGCCAATCGTGCTGATGCCGGTGTCCACACCACCGGCGTCAGACCACGTGCCGGACATCGCGCTCGCTCCTGTGTCTCCTGTGGAACCGGTGAGTCCCGCGAGCCCGACGGCGCCGCTCGCCCCGGTCAGTCCGTTAGCCGTTGCCGACGAGGCAAGTCCGATCGCGCCGAACTCCCCGGCTCCTGCTTCGCACTCCGCCGGGTCGAGTGCTTCCGCCACGAAAGGCACCAGGTCGTCGGAGGCCGGCAGGTCGTCGGAGGCCGCCGACACCATCCCGGCCAGCAGCGAAACGTGGACGCCGCCGCCAGGCCCTGCAGCACCTACCGCCGACCTCCCGCCGCGCCACGACGACACCTCGGATGCATCCATCCCAAGTGGACTTCCGTCGCCGGTCTCCGAGGAGACCAGCGCGTACCTCACCGGCGAGCCGGACACGTCCGCGGTCATCCAGGGTGACTCACTCCGCGGGAGGAACGCATGAGCGTCGACGACAACCGCATGGACGGCGCCGAGGCCCGTGCGCTGCACACGTTCCAGCGCGGCCCGTGCGCCCACCGCTGTCCGGCAGGGCACGGTGCCTTGCGGGTGTGGCCAGACGCCGACGTGCCGTCCGGCATGTGCCTCGTCTGCACGACGTGCGGACACCGCGCCACGGTGGACGGCATGTCGCCCCACCGGTCCACTGAGGACGAGCCGGCCGCACGGCCTGAGGAGCCTCCGGTCGTGCGGCTGCCCGACGGCATCGCGCCGCGCGGCCTTCGCCCCGACGGCACGGTGCGCACGACCGGCTGGGTGCAGTTCGGGAACATGCCGATCCCCACGGGCTTCCTGGCGGCGCTGGCCGCGTTCTCCGCCGCTGTGCCGCTGGCGTCGTTGGCGCCACTGGTACCGGTCGTCGCGCCACCGATCGGCTACCTGGCCTGGAGGCTCGGCGCCAGGTGGCGACCGGCCTCGCGGGCCGTCAACACGCGACGCGTCCCGATCGCGGCACTCACCGCGGGACAACAGATCCGCCTGTACGGCACAGCCGGTCCAGTCGGCGAGGTGAGCAGTGTCACCACGGGTGCGACAGGACATCTCAAGGTTCGGATGGTCGGCGGCCTGGAGATTCTGCGACGTCCCGAACAACAGATCTGGCAGGTCGACCTGAGGAACTGACTGCCAGCGGACGCAGGCCTTGATGCCGTGACCGGCGGCCTTGCCCCGCGTTCGACGGTCAAACGGGCGCATCCCGCCCTGCTGAGCGCCGGAAGACGCGGCGAAGGTTGCCGGTCACAGCACTGGGAGCGGTGCGCGCGAGATCGGTGCTGGAGTGAGGTGTTCCAGTCACGGCAGTGGTGCCGGCCGCGGCATCTGCCACCACTGACGGGAAAGCGCCTTGAGCCGTAACAGGTTCGCCGAGCCGACGGCCTGCCCACGAAGAGTTCACCTGTTGCGGTGACTTCCGCCGCCGTAATCCGCTGATCGTTCTCAGGTCTGTACCTGTGTGCGAGTCCACACGACCGCCGGGTCGGCGGAACCGGAGGCGGGACATGCGCGCACAGGGGAGTTCCGCATGCTTCGGTCCATGACACGCCTGCTCATCGTCCTCGTCCTGGGTGCGGGCTCGGCGACCGCGGCGGCCGGCTCGGCCGCGGCCGATGTCATCACCCCGTTCACCCAGGTGTACAACAAGGTCGTCTACGGCGACTTCAACATCATCGGCAACACGGTGACGAGGTGCCCAGCTGCGCCGTCGCCGTTCACCCCGGCAGTGTGCGCGGACGGCGCCAGCCGGACAGATCCCAACGCCGTCAACGACGAGTACCAGATGGCGTGGGCCGATGTCGACACGAGCGCGGCGACGTTCAACTCCAGCTCGGCGAGCCTCACCATTCCGCCCGGCGCGACGATCGACTACGCCCGCCTCTACTGGGCGGGCAACACCGGCCTCTACACCGATTGGGACGGCTTGGTCATCTCGCCGCTGTGCAGCGGCAACGCCCTCGTCGCGGGCCAGCTCGCGATCACCCCTCCCGGGGCGCCGCAGACGCAGCCCGTGAGCATCCGGGTGGGCAGCGGTGCAGCCGTCTCCGTAGCCGCCCAGACGTTCGTCAACGAGCCGCCTGCCGAACCGACGGAGGCCCAGTACTACAGCGCGTCGGCCAACATCACGTCCCTGTTCTCCGCCGCCGCTACGGGATCTCCGCTCACCATGACGGTCGGCAACGTCTGGACGCCACAGGGGTACAACTGCTTCGGCGGCTGGTCACTGACCCTCGTCTACAAGTACCCGCAACCGGAGCCGACCTATGCGCCGGTGCCGCGCGAGGTCTTCGTCTACGACGGGCACGTCCGCCAGGACAGCCTGCAACCCCCGACCACGGTGCCGATCACCGGCTTCCGGTACCCCGGTGGCCCGCTGCGCGCCGGTGTCACGGCCTACGAGGGCGACTGGGGCATCTCCGGTGACCAGTTCCTCGTCAACGGGATCGCGGTCGCCGAGCCGTCCGGCACCGGCACGGGGAACTTCTTCGTCGACAGCGCCGATGGACAGGTCAATCCCAACACCCCGAACAACTTCTCCGTCGACGCCAAGGACTTCACGCTGCCGCCAGGCACGCTTCCCGTTGGAGCGACCGATCTCAACCTTGAGTTCAACACCACCGGCGACTCCTACCTCGCCCAGCAGGTCGCGTTCTCCGTTCCGCTGCCCACTCTGAACGTGGTCAAGGAGGTGTGCGCCTCCAGCGCACCGGTGGACTGCGGCCCCGGCGGCGCCGGCCCGTGGGCGGAGAACACCCTGATGTCCGCGGCAAGCACGGCGTACTGGCGCATCCGTGTGACCAATCCGACCACTGTGGACATTCCCGGCGCGACGCTGAACGACCCGGCGACACCGGCGTGCGCGACCGCGGCGGGGACGTTCGCGGTGCTCGCGGGCCAGACAGCGACTTTCCACTGCAACTCACCGAACCTCACCGCGGCGCTCGTGAACAGCGTGACGGCTCGCTTCGTACCCCCCGGCTCACCAGCGGGCACGACACCGATCGACACCGCACCGGACACCGCCCGCGCGGACGTGCACGCGCTCACGATCGCCAAGCAGGTCTGCTCCTCGCTCGTCGCGGCGGACTGCGGAGCGGGCGGGGCAGGGCCGTGGGCAGAGCTCGCGACGATCCCGGCGGACACCACTGCCCGCTGGAAGATCACGGTGACGAACACCGGCAGTGTCGAGCTCACCGGTGTCACGATCAACGACGCGGCCCAGCCCGGTTGCGCCACCGCGGCGGGAACGTTCTCCCTGGCCGCCGGCACATCCGCCTCGTTCTACTGCTCGACCACGAACGTGGCCGCGGGCAGCACGAACACCGTCACCGCGCAGTACGTGCCGCCGGGCTCCCCGGCGGGCACGCCGGCCGTCGTGACCCCGCCGGACGACGCGCGCGTGCGGGTGTCCGGCCTGACCGTCGCCAAGGACGTGTGCGGGTCGGCTCAACCCGCCGACTGCGGCACAGGAGGAATCGGGCCGTGGCAGGAGAACCGTACCCTCCCGACCGGCTCCACCGCGTATTGGCGGATCACGGTGACCAACACCGGCGAAGCCGACCTGACCGCGATCACGCTGAACGACAGCGGTGAGGCGTCCTGCGTGACCGCCGCGGGATCGTTCGACCTGGCGGTGGATGCGACGTTGGCGTTCTACTGCTCGACCGCGAACGTCGCGGCGAACAAGACGAACACGGTGACCGCGCAGTACGTGCCGCCGGCCGCGGCGCCGGGCACCCTGCCGGTGGTGACGGCGCCGGACGGCGCGACCGTGAACGTCTACGGCCTGGCCCTGACGAAGGAGGTTTGCGCCTCGCTGAACGCGGCGGACTGCGCCTCGGGCGGCCCCTGGGTGGAGACGGCGAACCTGCCGAGCGGCGCGACCGCACGCTGGCGGATCACCGCCACCAACACCGGTGACGTCGACTTGACCGGCATCGCGCTGAACGACCCCACCGAGGCATCGTGCGTCGCAGCACCGTTCAACCTGGCCGCGGGAGCGTCAGCGTCCTTCTACTGCTCGACGGCCAACGTGACGGCGGGCCGGACGAACACAGCGACTGCGACGTTCACCCCGCCGGGCGGGGCTGAGACGACCACAGCGCCCAGCTCCGCGTCGGTGCGGGTGACGAACCTGGCCGTGGCCAAGGAGATCTGCACCGGCACGGACTGCGGCCCTGGTGGTGCCGGTCCGTGGGCGGACACCTCGACGATGCCGACCGGCTCCACCGCGTATTGGCGGATCACGGTGACCAACACCGGCGAAGCCGACCTGACCGCGATCACGCTGAACGACCCCGCCGAGGCATCGTGCGTCGCAGCACCGTTCAACCTCGCCGCGAGCGCGTCGACGTCGTTCTACTGCTCAACCGCGGACCTCACCACGAACAAGACGAACACCGCGACCGCACAGTATGTGCCGCCAGGTGCTCCCGCGGGCACCACGCCGATCGTGAGCGCTCCGGACGACGCGACAGCGACCGTCTTCGGCCTCGTGCTGGCCAAGGAAGTCTGCTCCTCGCGCACCGCGGAGGACTGCGCCTCAGGCGGGCCGTGGGTGGAGACGGCCAACATCCCGAGCGGTTTCACCGCACGCTGGCGGATCACCGTGACCAACACCGGCGACGTCGACCTGACCGGCATCGTGCTGAACGACGCCGCCGAGCCGGGCTGCGCGGCGGCTGCAGGGTCCTTCGACGTGTCCGCGGGCGAGTCGAAGTCGTTCTACTGCTCGACGACGAACGTGACGGAGAGCGTCACCAACACCGTGACAGCCACGTTCAAGCCGCCGGGCGGAAGCCTGCTGACCACGTCACCGGACTCGGCGGTGGTGAACGTGACGAATCTGGCCGTGGCGAAGGAAGTCTGCACATCACTGACCACTGTGGACTGCTCGGGCACCATCGGTCCGTGGGCTGAGACGGCGAACCTGCCCAGCGGATCGACCGCACACTGGCGTATCACCGTGACCAACAGCGGTGAGGTCGACCTCACCGACATCACCGTGACCGACGAGGACGAGCCGACCTGCGAACAAGCCGCGTTCAACCTGGCAGTGGGGGCGACGAAGACTCTCTACTGCTCGACGGCCAACGTGACGGCGGGCCTGACGAACACCGTCGCCGCGCAGTACGCGCCACCGGGATCCGGGGCTTCGACGACGACCGAACCCGACTCGGCGGCGGTCATCGTGACGAACCTGGCTGTGGCCAAAGAAATCTGCACCGAAACGGACTGCGACGACGGTCCGTGGAGCGACACGGCGAGCCTGCTGACGGGTTCGACCGCGCAGTGGCGGATCACCGTGACCAACACCGGCGACGTCGACCTGACCGGCATCGTGCTGAACGACCCCTCCGAGGCATCGTGTGCCACGGAGCCGTTCGACCTCGCCGCGAACGCGTCGAAGACGATCCACTGCTCGACCACGAACCTCACGAAGAACACGACCAACACGGTGACCGCGCAGTACACGCCACCGGGTGCTCCGCCGGGCACCGAACCGGTGGTGACGCCGCCGGACGGCGCGACCGCGAACGTGTACGGCCTGACGCTGGTGAAGGAAGTCTGCGCGGCATCCAGCGAAACCCACTGCGGCCCAGGAGGTCCGGGACCGTGGGGGGTCGTCGCGAACATTCCGAGCGGCTCGTCGGTGTACTGGCGGATCACCGCCACCAACACCGGTGACGTCGACCTCAGCGGTATCACCCTGACCGACAAGACCGAGCCGGGCTGCGACGCGGAGTTCGATCTGGCCGCGGGTGCGTCGGCCTCGTTCTACTGTTCGACCGCCAACGTGACCGAAAGTGTGCAGAACGAGGCCACGGCGTCGTTCGGAATGATGGGCTGGCCGGAGGAAGTGACCACGGAAGCCGTCGCGGAGGTGAGCATCGCGGATCTCCATGTGGAGAAGGAGATCTGCGCCGCGCTGACCGCGGCGGAGTGCGATACGGGCCCGTGGGTGTACTCGGCGACCGTGCCGAGGGGCGCGACGGCGCGCTGGCGGATCACCGTGACCAACACCGGCGACGTCGACCTGACCGGCATCGTGCTGAACGACCCCTCCGAGGCATCGTGTGCCACGGAGCCGTTCGACCTCGCCGCGAACGCGTCGAAGACGATCCACTGCTCGACCACGAACCTCACGAAGAACACGACCAACGCGGTGACCGCGCAGTACGTGCCGCCGGGGTCACCACCGGACACCGCACCGACCATCACCGCTCCGGCCGACGCGACCGCGATGGTATCCGACCTCTTGGTGCGCAAGGACATCTGTCAGTCAGCGGTGCCGGAGGAGTGCGCGGAGACGGGCAAGGGGCCGTGGGCTGACGACCACGTCGTCGAGCGGGGCGGCACGGCGCGCTGGCGGATCACGGTGACGAACGCCGGCGAAGTCGACCTCACCGGGATCGCGCTCCACGACGGTGTCGAGCCGTCGTGCTCGATCGACGGCATCGACCTCGCTGCCGGCGTGTCCGCGTCGTTCACCTGCTCGACGACCAACGTCACCTCAGGGATGACGAACACCGTGACCGGACGGTACGTGCCACCCGGCGCGCCAGCCGCCACTCCACCGCTCGCCACTCCACCCGACGATGCGTCGGTGCGGGTGGCCGACCTGAACGTGCGCAAAGAGGTCTGCCTGACCGGCGACGCGGCCGCCTGCGACAGCTGGGGCGAGACGGTGACCATCCACAGTGGCGGGACTGCTCACTGGCGTGTCACCGTCGTCAACACCGGTGAGGTCGACCTCGGCGAGGTGACGGTGCAGGACTCGGTCGAGCCCGGCTGCGCCGCGAACGCCTTCGCTCTGCCCTCTGGTGCCGAGAAGACCGTGCACTGCGCGACCGCGGGACTGACGCAGGCAGTCGTCAACACGGCCACCGCGACATACACGCTGCCCGGAGGAGGCCCGCCCGTCGTGACCCGTCCCGACTCGGCGGGTACCGAAATGTCATCGGCGTCCGCACCACCCACCAGCCCGCCGCTCGTGGTGACCGGCAGCGACGTCTGGCTCCTGGTGGCCATCGGCCTGCTGCTGGCGGGATCGGGGATGCTCCTGCGGCTGTACGCCCGGAGGCGTGCTTAGGGGCAAGAGGCGGCTGGTGGTGCTTCGTCAGGTTGCGCTGACCTGTGGGTACGCGACGGCGGCACCACCATCAACGAGACCTGGCTCCGGCAAAAGGGCATACCTCACCGCAGGCACCATCGCCCCGAGGATCCACCACACCGAAGGCAAGATCGACATCGCCGACGTGAACATCACCGCCTTCAGCCACAAGGGCACGGGTGCGTGCGGCCAGAACGCTGTCAGGCGCACCGGCAACTACATCACCCTGACCGGCATCGTGTTCACCCCCAAAAGGAAAGATCTTCCTGGCAGGCAACCACAACAAGGTCGACGGCACCGCCGTGGCCAACCAGACGACCTGTACGGCAACCGTCTGGTGATCAACAGCGGCACCGGCTCAACGGCTACCCACCGACATGGAAGTCAGCCTCGGCACCTGGTGACGAAACAAAGGTGTCGTCAGTTCCCACCGCGCTGGACCGCCGCAGGATTGCCTCAGTTCCGCAGGTCGACCTGCCACACCAGTTGCCCGGACCGTCGCAGCAACTCACGGCCACCAACCATCCGCAGCCGGATCCGTCCTGCCGCGTCCGCGGCCACCGCGCTCACCTCGCCCACGGGGCCAGCCGCGCCATAGAGGCGGATCTGTTGCCCTGCGGTGAGTTCTTCGACCCGAACGCGCCGCACGTTCACCGCTTGCGATGCCGGAAACCACGTCGTGCTGCACAACTTCCACGCCAGATAGCCCAGCGGCGTCGCGACGACCGATATCCACGGGATCACCTGGATCAGTGGCGCGGTGGCGAGAAACGCCGCCTGCGCCGCGCAGAACCCAGAGCTCACCCGAAGCTTCCCGAGCTGCACCCAACCGGTCGTGCGCACCGTGCCGTCCGGGCCAAGACCGCGCGGCGCGGCACCGCCGGGCAACCGCACCATCGGCTCCGGCTCGGTCACCTCGACTGTCGCCGCGTCCCTCTCGGCCAGTTCGATCAGCGCGGCGTCCACCATGATCCGGTGACCGCACCGGGTGCACACGAGGCTCAGCTCGGATGGTGCGTTCTCATCCGGCCACACCCGCAGCGCGCCGTGTCCGGCCGGACAGTGATAGGCGCCAGGACCGTTCTGCATCACGCGCAGCGCACCAGCACCGGCCTTGGCCACCAACGTGTGGACGGTCACGCCTTCCTCCACCGCAGCGTGCCGTCCCCGGCGATCGCGCACACCGTCGGGGCACTGTCCGCGTACGCCTGAGCCACTTCCCCCTGCGAGGAACACGGCGATCCGGTGTGCACGGTGCCGATGGCGTCGTCGCGTGGATTGGCCTGCTGCGGGGGCTGGGCCGGCGCGGCCGGCGCAGGTGTCGGTGGCACCGCGGGCGACGGTGTCGTCGTGACCTTGGTGATCGTCGTGACGGCACCAGGGGACTCGATGTCCGCCACAGCGAAAGGACTCGACGGCACCGGGATTGTTGTACTCGGCGTCGCCGGAGCGCCGACATCCGGCACCTGGGATGACGACCACGGCACCGCGACGGGAAGCAGTGCCATCGGCGCGAGCAGCGTGCCACCCACGACAGGCGCAATGCGACACCAGGTCGGCATGCTCCACCACATGCGTAAGAACAGCGGCGGGTCGTGTCGTTCAGCCAAGATCACTCCAAAGGAACAGCTCATGAATTGTTTTGCTACCAACAGATCGGATGCAGAGCGCTCTCAGTCTTCCTCCGCACCATGAACCTCACCAGACGCACACAAGAACCATCTGCCGAGGAATATCGACAAGCACAGTCGATCGCATCGCGCGACGATCCAACCACAACAAAGCAAAGAATCCTGCGGCGACCGAGGAGATCAACTCGATAGTTGATCAATATCAACCGATAGGGGCACACAACAAGCCAGGCTCGTCACGACATGTCGTCCTCGGACCCCAGACGCACCCGATGGGCGTCAGCCCTTCGAGGCCAGTCGTCGTCACACTCAACCCACACCCGCCGCCAGCACTGCAGCATTGAACGCACCTTCCTCCCGTTCGCCGTCCAGGTTCGGCCTGACGCCGAGCGATCGTCAGGCCATCGACGTCAGGGTGGGCGGCGCCGCTGCCGCAAACGCGGCACCCACTTCTGTTTCCCGCGTGCCGGCCAAGCGCAGGCCCTCATCCTCGCGCCGTAGCAGCGGGACGACATCGTCCGTCCGCTGTTCGGCGAAGTGCGCTCGGAGCGGAGGCCGTTGCTGTGTGCGCCGGCGGTCGAGTTCCTGGATGAGCACACCGAGGGCCGCGTCTCCCGGTGGGCCGAACAGGGCTGGACCATCGTGATCGACAGCGAGCTCATCGACCACACCGTCATCGAGGACGACATCACCTGCGACACCGGCCTGCTGCGCGTCGCGGACATCTCCTACGACGAGTGGTCCGCTACCCGCCCGGCGAACCCGATCTCGTCCGCCCCGACGAACCCGAGCGCGAGACCGGCAAGCGCATGGGCGCCTTCCCCACCGCCGCGATGGCAGTGGACGGCTGGAAGCTGCCCAGGCAGAAGGTCACCAAGCCCTCGCGGATGGTCGTGCTGGGGTAGCCGGCAGTAGTGCGAATGGAGAATCCACTTCAGAAGGTGAGCTCCCACGAGTCGATGTAGCCGGTGTCGATCACGCGGTACACGTCCTGCACCCGCAGCTGCCAGATGCCGTTGGCGACCTCACTGGAGGCGTTGACGGTGTAGGGAGCCACCAGGTTGTCGGTGGAGTCGGCCTCCTTGGCGGTCAGCAGACGGTAGGCGCTGCCGTCCGGAGCGACCAGGTCGATGGTCAGGTCACCGCGTGCGGTGTGCTTGATGTCCACGGTCACCCTCAGGGCGGCCGGGGCGTTGCCGGTGCGGCCAGAGACCGTGATCGGGCTGGTGACCGTACCGGTGCCGGGGATCACCACATCGGTCGTCGAGGTGAACGCCGACGGCACCACCGGCGTAGTCGCGACCACGCCGGTGTGCAGCAGCCGGTTCGGCGAACCGGTCATGGCGTTGAGGACGGAGCCGGTGGTGGCCGCGTTCACCAGTGCACTGTGGACCTGCACGGGAGTGGCGGTCGGGTTGGCCGCCAGGTGCAAAGCCACCGCGCCCGCGACATGCGGGGTGGCCATCGAGGTGCCGCTCATCGCGCCGGTGGAGGTGTCGCTCGCGAAGGTTGCCGAGGTGATGGACACGCCAGGGGCGAACAGGTCCAGGCAGGTGCCGTAGTTGGAGAAGGAGGCCTTGGTGTCGGTCTTGTCGACCGCGCCCACGGTGATGGCCTCGGCCACCCGTGCCGGGGACACCGTGCAGGCGTCCTGGTGCACGCCCTGGGCGTTGCCGTTGCCCGCGGCGACCGCGTAGGTCAGGCCCGAGGCGATCGAGGTGCGCACCGCCTGGTCGATCACGGAGTTCGCGCCGCCGCCGAGGCTCATGTTCACCACCGCGGGCTTGGCCGCGTTCTGGGTCACCCAGTTGATGCCGTTGACGATCTGCTCGCTGGTCCCGGAGCCCTGGCAGTTGAGTACCCGCACCGCGACCAGCTTGACCTGCTTGGCCACCCCGTGCCTGGTGCCGCCGACGGTGCCCGCCACGTGCGTGCCGTGACCCTGGCAGTCCTGGCCGTTGCGACCGTCGCCGATCGCGTCGAACCCGACACTGGCCCGGCCGCCGAACTCGGCGTGGCTGGTGCGGATGCCGGTGTCGAGGATGTAGGCGGTGACATTGCCCGCCGTGGTGGTGTAGCTGTACTTGGTGTCCAGCGGCAGCGCGCGCTGGTCCAGCCGGTCCAGGCCCCAGGTGGCGCCGGACTGCGTGTCGCTCATGTGGACCTCGGTGACCGGCTGCACGTAGGCGATGCGGGGGTCCGCGGCCAGCCGGCGGGCCTGCGCCTCGGTCATCTCCACGGAGAAGCCGTGCAGAGCCGACGACCAGGTGGAGCGCAACCGGCCGCCGAACCGGCCCGCCACCTCGCCGGCCGCGCCCGTGCCGCCGGTGCTGTTCTTGAACACCGCGATGTAGCGGTCGCCCACGACCCGGGCACCCGGCACCGGCCGGATCTCACCCTCCGCGGCCGACGCGTTCGCCACGCCACCGGCGCCGAGCAGACCCAGCACCGCGACACCGAACGCCGCCGCTGCCGCCACCACACGAGTTGTGATCACTGAGGCTCCCTTGTGCACATCCACCGTTTCGATGTCACAAGGTTCCGGGTCCCGAGTAGCGCGACCCGGTCACACCCGGTTGCTCTACGGTTGCGGCGATTCCGCCTCGGAGTCGACCGGAAGGACGATGGTCACCATCGTTCCCTCGCCTGGCGCGGGCTCCAGTGACGCTGACGTTCCGCATCGCCGTGCAACCCTGCTCAGACCGGCCGAAGGCGTCGACCCCGGATGACCAACCGCATCTGCTAGGAGCCGCCAGCACTGCGGACCGAATCATCGGTGTGCCGACGAACATCCCACCGGCACGCCGATCGCGATGTCGCGCTGACCGGTGTGGGGGTGCATCAACACTGTGAACCGGCCAGCAGCACCATGAACGGTGTAACGCCCGCGTCGGCGGCCCAAGCGCGCACACCGTTCGAGCACAGCCGAGTCCACAGTGGACCGACACCAGCTCGGCGGAGCAGACCGGCAACGACCAGCCGTCGCACACCAAATGGTGCGAGGCCGGGGTGGGCACGTGCTCGTCCGGTCCGCTCTCGGTCGGCGCGGCCCGCAGCAGGCGGCGGCGCCAGGTCGAACGGCTCGTCGGACACCTCGCGGCTCAGCGACAAGTCCACCGACCGCAGGATCCGCTGCCGCACCCGACTGTCGACGCTCACGAACCGGTGCGCAGCGGCTCGTGCCGTCGCAGGATCTCCCGCGGTGATCAGCAGCGGCCTACTGGTACCCGGAGTCGCTGACCGCCGCGCAGAACCTGTTGCGCGGGAGGCGAATCCGACCGGACCTTCGTGGATGTCGTTCTGCCGGAGGTGGCGGAAGAAGGGCGACGGTGATGGCGACCAGCAAGGGCGGCGTGGACGTGTTCAGCAAGCGGTTCACCTCGCAGATCTGGCACCGTGCCTCGAGGACGGCGAGCCACCACGCGGCCTGACCGACGGTGGCTGGGTACGCATGTCGAGCTGGCTGCAGTTCGGTGACCGTCTCCCGGTGACACCATCCGTTTGCACAGCTCGATCGGGCTGATCTGTCGCGTCACGAACGTGACGGCCACCTGAGGGACCCGAACACTCCTCCCTCCGTGCACAACAGGCCGCCGCCGACACTCCGTCGGCGGCGGCCATTGCTTTGCGCAGTCGTCCTCAATGGACCAGCAGCCGGCAGGTGGGACGAATTCCACGAGGCGTGGATTTCCCGGCAACATTACTCACTACAAATCTTCGACGCGAACGACCCTCGCATCAACTTGTCACGACTTTACGAGACGATGAAGTCCAAACGCCCCGTTCGGGTGATTCTCGGCGAAAGGTCGACAAACAGCGAGTTATCTCAGTCTAGATCACCCGCGCCAGCCGCCTTGATTCGGGCCGAATCCTCCGTTTGGCGGTCCCCCGCGTTATGATGGCTGATGTCAACTTAAGTCTGACGCCAAACGATGCAACAAAGAACCGATCCCCGAAACCGAAGGAGCCAGAATGCGTTCCCCAACGCGGCCCGGCTAGCAAGTCCGGACGCACCTCGACCCTGTCAGGCATCCTGGGGAACACGACGAGGAACGATGAGCGCCGACCGGCTTCCGCGCCTAGCGGCAACTTTCACAAGTTTTGAAACCTACATGACTTCACACCTCGTTGATAACCGCGGCAGCCCTTTGCCTTCGAACCGCCGGCTCGTCACGCCGCCGCCCACGTCGTGACGTCTGACCAACGGGACCGACAGCCGCCAGCGCGCTTTCGAACCAGCCACCCCGGAAAGGTTCGAAGATCAACATGTTCGACACAGACATCATCTCCCGCCGGTTCAAGTGCACCGCCCAGACACGCCAGGTGCCCGGCGCCCAACTGACCATCCACCACCGCGGCGAAACGCTGACCTGGGAGTTCGGCGTGACCGAGCTCGGCAGCGCCCTGACCGTGCAGCGCGACACCGCCATCCCGATCGGGTCCGTCACGAAGGCGTTCACCGCCACACTCGCGATGGCGCTCGTGTCAGACGGCGATCTCGACCTGGACACGCCCGTCATGGAACACAGCAGTGAACTGCGGCGCCTGTCCCCCGGACTGACGCTCCGCCACCTGCTCAGCCACACGGGTGGGCTGACCAGCGATTTCGAACCGGATGACGCCACTTCGCCCCGGCGCCACCTGCAGGACTGCTGCGCACTCGTCCCCGTCCTGCCACCGGGTACCTGCTTCTCGTACTCCAACGTCGGTTACGTCATCGTGGCGCACCTCGTCGAGCTGGTCACCGGCATGACCTGGGCCGAAGCAGCCGAGGTGTTGCTGCTCCGCCCCCTGGGCATCACGCCGGCGTTCGTCGGCCGCGCCGACACCCCTCGTCAGGTCGCCACAGGCCATACGGTGAACCGTGCCACCGGCGCGATCAGGCCGGTTGAGCAGTCGTTGGCCGACGCCGAGGCGGCAACGGGCGCACTGGCCATGAGCGCACTGGACCTGGTCACCTTCGGCCGCATGCACCTCCCCGGCGACGGCGGCATCATCTCCGCCGACGCGCTGGCGACGATGCACAAACCGCAGCCCGGCGCCGACCCGTTCGGCCTCGCCGAAGGCTGGGGCCTCGGTCTCGCCGTGTACGGCGGCACGTGGCTCGGGCACGACGGCATGGGCGATGGCACGTCGTGCCACCTGCGAATTCAGCCGGACAGCGGCACCGTGGTCGCCCTGACCACCAATTCGAGTTCCGGGTACCAGATGTGGAAACAGCTCATCCCGGAGCTGCGGTCGGCGGGACTGGTGGTCGGCGATCACGAGCCGCTTTCCGGCTCACCCCGGCCAATACCGCCACCAGCGGCCTGTGCGGGACGTTACCGAAACGGTGACACGGAGTATTCGATCGCGATAGCGGATGGCGATGGGCTCCGCTTGACCATTGACGGTGAACTCTCCGCGCAATTGATCCCGTATGAGGGCCTGGCGTTCTCGATCAACGACCCCTGGACGGGCGAGTTCGTGCAGGCCGGCCGTTTCCTGCCTGACGACGTGCAGCGGGTTCACGGTATTCAGATAACCGGCCGCACAGCCGCCCGCGTCGACTTCTAAACATAAAATTCCTTAATCGCGGTCCCGCGATCAATCCGCCGTGCCGCCGCATGCGCGCTGAAAGGTGTTGCCATCAATGGCTTCTCCCGACACTTTCGCTCCGCCCGCTGTCGAGGCATGCACCGGCACCGATCGTCCCGTCCCGTGGGCCACGCTCGCCGAACTCGTCGAGGCGCAGGCGCGGACGCGGCCGGAGGCTCCTGCGGTGATCCATCCCGGCGGGGAGCTGACCTTCGCCGAGCTCGACGCGGCGGCGAACCGGCTGGCACACCTGCTGATCAGCCGCGGCGCGGGTCCCGAGAAGATCGTCGCACTGGCACTGCCGCGCTCCGCGGACATCGTGGTGGCACAGCTCGCCGTGCTGAAGGCCGGTGCCGCGTACCTGCCGATCGACCCGGACTACCCGCCGGAGCGCATCGCGTTCATGCTCGGTGACGCCAAACCCGTTCTGGTGGTCGACCATGACCTGGTCGAGGCGGCAGCACTGTCCACAGAGGACGGGCCAACCGGCGTTCGGCCGCTGCCCGCGCACCCCGCCTACGTCATATACACCTCCGGATCGACGGGCACACCCAAGGGCGTCGTCGTCACCCACCGCGGCATCGCCAGCTTCTCCGCCGCGGAGATCGACCACTTCCAGGTCCGGCCCGGCGACGGCGTCCTCCAGTTCTCCTCCCCCAGCTTCGACGCCTCCGTACTCGAACTCTGCATGTCACTGCCCGCGGGAGCGGCGCTGGTCGTCCCGCCACCGGGACCACTGCTCGGTGAGCATCTCGCACACGTGCTGGCCGAGCAGCGGATCACGCACGCCCTGGTTCCGCCGGTGGCGCTGGCCACCGTGCCCGCCGCCGATCTCCCGTGCTTCCGCGGGCCGATCGTCGGCGGCGACGCCTGCCCGGCCGGCCTGGTCGACCGGTGGGCACCGGGCCGCCGCATGATCAACGCCTACGGCCCCACCGAGTCGACGGTGGTCACGACGTGGAGCGACCCGCTGTCGCCGGGCGGCGTGCCCCCGATCGGCAGACCGATCTGGAACACGAAGGTCCACGTCCTCGACGAGAACCTCGCCCCCGTGCCGGTAGGTACGCCCGGTGAGCTTCACGTGAGCGGCATCGGCCTCGCCCGCGGGTACCTGAACCGCCCAGGACTCACGGCCGACCGGTTCATCGCCGACCCGTACGGGGCGCCGGGCGAACGCATGTACTCCACCGGCGACCTGGTTCGCTGGAACGCGAACGGTGAGCTCGAGTTCGTCGGCCGCACCGACCACCAGGTCAAGATCCGCGGGTTCCGGGTCGAACCCGGCGAGATCGAGGCGGCGCTGCGCCCGTTCGGCGAGGTCGTCGTCCTCGCCCGGCAGGACGACGGCCACAAGCGGCTGGTGGCATACCTGGTTCCGGCCAACGGAAAGCGGCCGTCACCCGACGAACTGCGCAGGTTCGTCGCCGACCGCCTGCCGAGTCACCTGGTGCCGTCGGCGTTCGTGCTCCTTGATCGCTTTCCGTTGAGTCCCAACGGAAAGCTCGACCGATCGGCCCTGCCGAAGCCGACCGGCGCGGCATTCACCGCCGGCCGCACGGCGGCGCGCACCGGCTCCGAACGGCTGCTGGCCGGCATCTGGGCGGAGCTGCTGGGCATCGACCAGGTCGGTGTCGACGACGACTTCTTCGGCCTCGGCGGCGACTCCATCCTGGCCACCAAGGTCCTGTCACGGGTGCGCGCCTGCTTCGGCGTCGACCTGACCCTGCGGACGATCTTCGACGCAGGCACCCTCGGCGCGCTCGCCGAACTGCTGCCCGCGCCACTGTCCACAGCGGACGAGGACCGGATCGTCCGTGCACCCCGCGGGATGACGCTGCCGCTTTCTCCCGCGCAGCAACGGCTGTGGTTCCTGGACGATCTCACCTCGGGCGGCGTCGAGTACAACACGGGCGTCGGTCTGCGGCTCTCCGGACCGCTCGACCTCGTCGCGCTGCGTTCGGCGCTCGACGCGCTGGTGAGCAGGCACGAGTCGCTTCGCACGACGTTCGACTCGATCGACGGTCAAGGTGTGCAGCTCGTGGCCGAGACGAGTGACATCCCGTTGCGCGTGGTCGAGGCGACCACGGCCGACGCGGTGGACGACGTGCTCGCCGACGAGCTGCGCCGCCCGTTCGACCTGCGGCGCGGACCGCTGACGCGGGCCGTCCTCGTCCGGGTCACGCCGGCCGAGCACGTGTTGTTGCTGTGCCAGCACCACATCGTCACCGACGGATGGTCGGTGTCGCTGCTGGTGGACGAACTGGCCGAGCTCTACGCGGGCGCCGAGCTGCCCGCCCTGACGATCCAGTACCCGGACTTCGCGGTGTGGCAGCGCGAGCGGCTGACGGACCAGACCGAACACCTGCGTTACTGGGAGAACAAGCTGGCCGGGCTCGAGGTGCTGAACCTGCCGACCGACCGGCCGCGGCCACGTCTGCGGACCACCGCCGGCGCGGTGCACCGCCGTGACCTCGGCGCCGATCTGGTGCGGGCGCTGACGACCGGGAGCCGCGAACGCGGCGCGACCCTGTTCATGACGCTCATCGCGGCGGTGCAGGTCCTGCTGGCCCGCTACAGCGGCCAGCGCGACATCGCCGTCGGCACGGCCAGTTCCGGCCGCAACCGCGCGGAGCTGGAGCGACTGGCGGGGTTCTTCGTGAACACGGTCGTACTGCGGTCCACTGTGGATGGATCGGAGACGTTCGACGAGTTTCTCGCCGCGGTGCGGGAAACCGTGCTGGAAGCGTTCACGCACGACGAGCTGCCGTTCGACCAGCTGGTCGAGGCGCTTGCGCCGGAACGCGACCCCAGCCGCACCCCGCTGGTCCAGGCGATGGTCGTGCTGCAGAACGCGACGGTCCACCCACGTGAGATCAACGGTCTGCACATCCGCGAACACGACCTGCCGCGGCCGTCGGCCCGGTTCGACCTGGTGATCGAGTTCCTGCCCAGGGGCGACGGGCTGAACCTCGCGATCGAGTACAACACCGATCTGTTCGACGCCGCGACCGTCGAGCGGATGGCCGGGCACCTGGAGATGCTGCTGTCCGGCATCGCCGAGGACCCGTCCCGGCCGGTGGACGAGCTCGCGCTGCTCACTGATGCCGAACGGCACCAGGTGCTCGTGGCGTGGAACGACACCGCACACGACGTACCGGAGGCCACCCTGCCCACCCTGTTCGCCGAACAAGTCCGGCGCACCCCGGACACCATCGCCGTAGGCGGTGACGAGCCGCTGACCTACCGCGAACTCGACGCCCGCGCCAACCACCTCGCGCACCGGCTGATCGACGTCGGCGTCCGCCCCGACCAGCCCGTCGGCCTGCTCATCGACCGCTCAGCAGACGTGGTGATCGCGGAGCTGGCGATCCTCAAAGCCGGTGGTGCGTACGTTCCGCTCGACGTCCGCGCACCGGCCGACCGCATGCGACTGGTACTCACCGAAGCGGGTGCGTCGGTGCTGGTCACCGACGACGCCGACAGGCTGGTCCACAGTGGACATGTAGTCGTCATCGGGTCCGACGCGTGTGACACAGACCCGGCCGTGCCACTACACCCGGACAATCTCGCCTACGTCATGTACACGTCGGGTTCCACAGGCACCCCCAAGGGCGTCGCTGTGCGGCACAGCGACGTAGTCGCCCTGGCACACGACCGGTGCTTCCGCAACGGCGCACACGAACGAGTACTGCTGCACTCACCACTCGCCTTCGACGCCTCCACCTACGAACTCTGGGCACCACTCCTCCACGGCGGCCAAGTGGTCGTCGCCCCGCCGATCGATCTCGATGCCGACTCGCTGGGCCACGTCATCAAGGAGCACGACGTCACCGGTCTGTGGCTCACCGCAGGCCTGTTCCGGCTGATCGCCCAAGACGCTCCCAGCTGCCTGAGCGGCGTCCGCGAGGTGTGGACCGGCGGCGACGTCGTGCCCGCGCAGGCCGTGCGGCGAGTGCTGAACGCCTGCCCCGGCATCACCGTCGTCGACGGCTACGGACCCACCGAAACCACCACCTTCGCCACCCACCACACCATCAGCGAACCGGTCCCGGACGTCATCCCCATCGGCCATCCGCAAGACAACATGCAGGTCTACGTGCTCGACGACCACCTGCGGCCTGTGCCCATCGGTGTGCCGGGTGAACTGTTCCTCAGCGGTCGCGGCCTGGCGCGGGGCTACCGCAACCGGCCTGGCATGACCGCGCAACGTTTCATCGCCAACCCGTTCTCGTCCGGCGAGCGCATGTACCGCACCGGTGACGTGGTGCGGTGGACCAACTCCGGCGAGATCGAGTACCTCGGCCGCACGGACGACCAGGTGAAGATCCGCGGATTCCGCATCGAACTGGGTGAGGTGGAGGCCGCGCTGCTGCGGCACGACACGGTCGCCGAGGCGGTGGCTGTCGTCCAGGAGACGTCCGGGAACAAGCGACTGGTCGCGTACGTGGTCGCAGCGCCGGGTGTGACGCCTTCGGCCCCTCAGTTGCGCGGTTTCGTGTCGCAGACGCTACCGGACTACATGGTGCCGTCGGCGATCGTCACGCTCGACGAGCTGCCGTTGAGCCGCAACGGAAAGCTCGACCGCCTCGCACTACCCCAACCGACCTGGGACAGCGACGCCGGTTTCGTGGCACCCCGCACCGAGGCGGAGACCGTGCTCGCACGGATCTGGGCCGACGTGCTCGGCACCGAACGAGTCGGTGTCGACGACAACTTCTTCGAGCTCGGCGGCGACTCGATCCTCAGCATCCAGGTCGTGTCGAAGGCACGGCAGGCCGGGCTGGGCCTGTCGTCGAAGGACGTCTTCCTGCACCAGACCATCGCCGCGCTGGCGGCTCACCTCACCCCGGTCGAACCGGAGCGGACCGAGCAGGGCCCGGTCACCGGCCCGGTGCCGCTGACCCCGATGCAGCGCTGGGGCCTGGAGACCAACACCGGGCGGCCGCAGCACTTCAACCAGGCGCTGTTCCTGGAGCTCACCGGCGACGTCGACGAGCAGGCCCTGCGTGCGGCACTGCGGGCGCTGCTCGACCACCACGACGCGTTGCGGATGCGGTTCCGGCAGGTCGACGGGCAGTGGGTGCAGTACAACGCCCCTGTCACAGACTCCGACGTGCTGACGGTGTCCACTGTGGACGACATTCGGACTGCGGCGGACGCCGTGCACGCGAGCTTCGACCTCGGCACAGGCCCCTTGCTCAAGGCCGCGCTCTTCAACGGCACCGTGCTGTTCCTCGCCGCGCACCACCAGGTGGTGGACGGCGTGTCGTGGCGGATTCTGCTGGAGGACCTGGAGACCGCGTACCGCGGCGGTGACCTCGGCCCGAAGACCACGTCGTTCCGCGACTGGGCGCGCCACCTGACCGAGCTGCCCGTCCTGCCAGAGGAACGCGAGTACTGGGCGGACATGGAGCCGTTGCCGGTGCCCGTCGACGGCACGGGCGCCAACACCGTCGCGTCGACCCGAGCCGTCACCGTGCGGCTGGACGCCGCCGAGACGAGGGCGTTACTGCAGGACGTGCCGGGCGCGTACCGCACGCAGGTCAACGACGTGCTGCTCACCGCGCTCGGCCGCGTGTTGTCGGGGTGGACCGGGAGGAACAGCGTTCAGGTGCAGCTCGAGGGACACGGACGTGAGGAGTTCCTCGGCGACGTCTCCCGCACGGTCGGCTGGTTCACCGCGATGTTCCCGGTCACGCTCGACGTGTCCGGTGCCGGCTGGGGCACGGTGCTGAAGTCGGTCAAGGAACAGCTGCGTGCCGTGCCGCGGCGCGGCGTCGGTTACGGCCTGATCGGCGGAAGCTGCGCACCGCAGGTCAGCTTCAACTACCTCGGCCATTTCGACCTGTCCACCGGCGGGCTCTACCGCGGGCTGCACGGGCAGCTGGAGCTGAGTGCGGACCCGGCCGCGGCACGGCCGCACCTGCTCGACGTCGTGGGCCGGGTCGACGACCGTTGTCTCGAGTTCACCTGGTTCTACAGCGAAGAGGTGCACGAGCAGGCCACGGTGCACCGCCTCGCCGACGAGATGATCGGCGCGATCCGGGAGATCGTCGAGCACTGCGCGCGGCCGGGAACCGGCGGGCGTACGCCGTCCGACTTCCCGCTCGCGCGTCTCGACCAGGAGGAGGTCGACCGGATCGCGGGCGACGGCCGTGACATCGAGGACGTCTACCCGCTCACGCCGATGCAGGCGGGCATGGTGTTCCACCGGATGGCACGCCGTGGATCGGTGGCGTACTTCCAGCAGATCACCTTCGTCGTCGACGGCGATGTCGACGTGCTGAGCGAGGCCTGGCAACGGGTCGTCGACCGGACACCAGTGCTGCGCTCACACGTGGTGTGGGAGGGCGTGGACGAGCCGCTGCAGGTGGTGCGGCGGACCGCGACCGTGCCGATCGTCCGCCTCGACTGGACGGAGGCGGACCGGGACGAGGAACTGCAGGCGCTGCTCGCCCGTGACCGCGCCGAGGGCATCGACATCGGCCGGGCACCGCTCATGCGGGTCACGCTGGCCCGGCTGCCCGGCGGCGAGGTCCAGGTGCTGTGGACCTTCGACCACGTCGTGCTCGACGGCTGGAGCCTGTTCCTGGTGCTGTCCGAGGTGCTGCGCGGCGAGCCGGCTGCACGGCGCCCGTTCCGCGACTACCTGACCTGGCTGGGAGAACAGGACCAGCAGGCTGCTGACGACCACTGGCAGCTCGTGCTGCGGGGCCTGACCGAGCCGACGGCGCTGCCGTACGACCGGCAGCCGATGGACACGCACAGCGCCGAGTCCACGGAGTACGTGCGGGTGCACCTGCCGTCCGAGCGGTCTACCGGCCTGCGCGAGTTCGCGCAGACCAACGGGCTCACCGTGAACACCGTCGTCCAGGGCGCCTGGGCGGTGCTGCTGTCGCGGTACAGCGGCCAGCGCGACGTCTGCTTCGGCGCGACGGTGTCCGGGCGTCCCACGGACCTGCCGGGGGTCGAGTCGATCGTCGGCCTGTTCATCAACACGATCCCCGTGCGCGTTGACGCCCACAGTGGACAGAGCGTGCGGTCGTGGCTGATGGAGCTGCAGGCCGCGCAGAGCGAGGCACGGCGGTTCGAACACGTTCCGCTGAACCGGATGCGGACCTGGACCGGCCTGCCCGAGCGGGTCAACCTGTTCGACAGCATCGTGGCGTTCGAGAACTACCCGGCCGCGGGGCTCGGTGTGCGCGAGCTGGGTGGCATCGAGGTCACCAACTACCCGCTCGCCGTCGTCGCCTACCCCGGCGACGAGCTCGGCTTCACGTTCGGCTACGACCCGGCCCTGTTCGATCGGGACACGGTGGCACGGCTCGCCGGCCACCTGCTGATGCTGCTGGGCGACATCGTGGACGATCCCCGGCGCGCGGTGCTCGACCTGCCCATGCTGACCGGCGACGAACTGCGTCGCGTGCTCGTGGAGTGGAACGACACCGCGGTCGATGTCGCGCCCGCCACGCTGGCCGAGCTGTTCGAGGCACAGGTCACGCGGACGCGGACCTCCCGGCGGTGATCGCCGGGGACGCCCGGATCAGCTACGCCGAGCTGGACCGGCGCGCGAACCGGTTGGCACACTGGCTGATCCGCCACGGCGCGGGCCCCGAACGGATCGTCGCACTCCAGCTGCCGCGCTCGGTGGAGATCGTCGTCGCGCAGCTCGCCGTCCTGAAGGCGGGAGCCGCGTTCCTGCCGATCGACCCCGACCACCCGGCCGAGCGCATCACGTTCATGCTCGACGACGCCAAGCCCGTCCTCGTGCTCACCGCGGACACCCTCGCCGAGGCAGATCTGTCCGAAGTGGACGAGCCAACCGGTGTCCGGCCGCTGCCCTCGCATCCGGCGTACGTCATCTACACGTCGGGATCGACCGGCCGACCAAAAGGTGTCGTGGTGACCCATCAGGGCATCGCGAGCTTCTCCTCGGCCGAGATCGACCACTTCCAGGTCCGGCCCGGCGACGGCGTCCTCCAGTTCTCCTCCCCCAGCTTCGACGCCTCCGTACTCGAACTCTGCATGTCACTGCCCGCGGGAGCGGCGCTGGTCGTGCCACCACGCGGTGCTCTCGTCGGTCAGCAACTGGCCGACGTGCTGGCGGAGAACGCGATCACGCATGCGTTGATCCCGCCCGCGGCGCTAGCCACCGTGCCCGACACCGATCTCCCCTCGTTCCGCACACTGATCGTCGGCGGTGACGCCTGCACCGCCGAGCTGGTCCACCGCTGGGCACCCGGCCGGCGCATGATCAACGCCTACGGCCCGACCGAGTCCACAGTGGTCACCAGCTGGAGCGCGCCACTGTCACCGGGCGGCACGCCACCGATCGGCACACCCATCCGCAACACCAGGGTCTACGTGCTGGACAACGAACTCCGGCCGGTGCCCGTCGGCGTGCCCGGCGAGCTGCACGTGGCCGGAGCCGGCCTCGCCCGCGGCTACCTCAACCGGCCAGGACTCACCGCACAACGCTTCCTGCCCAACCCTTACGGAACGCCGGGCGAGCGCATGTACGCCACCGGCGACCTGGTCAAGTGGACACCGAACGGCGAACTGATCTTCGTCGGCCGCACCGACCACCAGGTCAAGATCCGCGGCTTTCGCATCGAGCTCGGCGAGATCGAGGCCGCGCTGACCTGCCACGACCGGGTGGCCGAGGCGGTCGTCGTCGTGCTGCACGACGACGCGCAACGCAAGCGTCTTGTCGCCTACGTGGTCGGAGAGACCTCCGGCCTGCGGGAGTTCCTTAGCGGGATGCTGCCGGACTACATGGTCCCGTCGGTGTTCGTCGCCATGGACCGCCTGCCGCTCACGGTGCACGGCAAGCTCGACCGGAAGGCGCTGCCCAGGCCGGACTGGACGTCCGGCTCCGGTTATGTGGCACCGCGTTCGGCACGGGAGGACACGCTCGCGCAGATCTGGGCGGCGGTGCTCGACGTCGACCGGGTCGGGGTGGAGGACAACTTCTTCGAGCTCGGCGGCGACTCGATCCTCAGCATCCAGGTCGTGTCCCGCGCCCGCCAGGCCGGGCTGAACCTGACGCCGGGCGAGATCTTCCAGCGGCCCACGATCGCCGCGCTGGTCGTGGGCCTGTCGGAAACCTCGCCGGTGACCGCGCAACAGGACGCGGTGACCGGCGAGGTGCCGCTGACCCCGATCCAGCGCTGGTACCTCGCCACGAACCCGGAGCGGCCCGAGGAGTTCACCCAGTCCGTGCCGGTCGAGTTCGACGAGGACGCCGTGCGCCGGGCCGTCGAGGTCCTCGTGGCGCACCACGACGCATTGCGCATGCGGTTCGAACGCACCGAGGAAGGCTGGCGTCAGCACAACCCACCGGTGGGCGGCGGGCTCGACGTCGTGCGGTCCAGCGACGAACTGCGGCTGGTCGCACGCCACCTCGTGGTCGACGGTGTCTCGTGGCGGATTCTGCTGGAGGACCTGGAGACCGCGTACCGCGGCGGTGACCTCGGCCCGAAGACCACGTCGTTCCGCGAGTGGGCGCACCGGCTCACCGAGCATGCGCGCACAGGTGGGTTCGACGACCAGGTCGAGTACTGGCGGTCGGTGCGCGGCAAGACCACGCTGCCGGTCGACGGCGATGGCGCGAACACGATCGCCACCACGGGCACGGTGAGGGTGCGGCTCGATGCCGAGACGACACGAGCGTTGCTGCAGGACGTGCCAGGCGTCTACCGCACGCAGATCAACGACGTGCTGCTGACCGCGCTGGGCCGGGTGCTGTGCCGGTGGACCGGGCACGATCGCGTGCTGGTCGACCTCGAGGGGCACGGCCGCGAGGAGTTCCTCGATGGCGTCGATCTCTCGCGTACGGTCGGCTGGTTCACCACCCTGTTCCCGGTCGTGTTGAGCACGTTCGACGACTGGGGCGAGGCGCTCAAGACCGTGAAGGAAGACTTGCGGGCCATCCCGTTGCACGGTCTCGGCTACGGCGTGTTGCGGTACCTCACGGACACCGTGCTCGACCAGGCACCGCAGGTCAGCTTCAACCACCTGGGCAGGCTGAGCGGACTCGGCGGCGACGCCACCCCGACGAAGCCCGCGCACACCTGCTGGACGTGGTGAGCTTCCTCCACAACGGACAGTTGGAGTTCACCTGGTACCACAGCAGGGAAATACACGCCGAGTCCACCGTGCGGCGGCTGGCCGGGGAGCTGGTCACCGCGCTCGCGGACATCGTCGAACACTGCGCCGGACCGGACGCGGGTGGACGCACACCGTCCGACTTCCCTCTCGCCCGGCTCGACCAGGAGGCGGTGGACCGGCTGGCCGACGCCGACGTCGAGGACATCTACCCGCTCACACCGATGCAGGCGGGAATGGTGTTCCACGGTCTGGTCGACGACGGTGGCGCCTACCTCAACCAGGTGCGGCTGCGGCTGTGCGGCGTGCGCGACCCGGACGCGTTCGGCGTCGCGTGGCAACGGGTGGTGGACCGGACGCCGATCCTGCGCAGCCGGGTCGTCTGGGACGGAGTGCCCGAGCCGCTGCAGGTGGTGTGCCGCACCGTGCACCTGCCGACCGCCCACCTCGACTGGCGCGAATCGGACGGTGACATGGCGGCGTTGCTCGACCGCGACCGCGCCGCGGGGATCGACCTCGGCACGGCGCCGCTGATGCGGTTGACCGTGATCACGCTGCCGGACGACGAGATCCTGCTGGTGTGGACGTTCCACCACGTGCTGCTGGACGGCTGGAGCGCCGCGCAGGTGTTCGGCGAGGTGTGTGAGCAGTACACCGCGCTCACCCGAGGTGGCGCGGCACGGCAGGTGGCACGGCCGCTGTTCCGCGAGTACCTGCGCTGGCTCGGCGAGCAGGACCAGCAGGCGGCGGAGGCCTACTGGCGCGAGGTGCTGTCCGGCTTCGACGAGCCGACCTCGCTGCCGTTCGACCGTCAGCCGGTGGAGGCACACCGAACTCGGTCCACCGCACGGGTCCGGGTCACGCTGTCACCTGAGAAGTCCGCGCGGTTGCGTGAAGTCGCCGCACGCAACGGCCTGACGGTGAACACGGCCGTGCAGGGCGCGTGGGGCCTGTTGCTGTCGCGGTACAGCGGTGAGCGCGACGTCGTGTTCGGCCTCACCGTGTCCGGCCGCCCTGCCGACCTGCCCGGCGTCGAGTCGATGGTGGGCATGTTCATCAACACCGTGCCGGCCAGGATGCTCGTCGACGGTGCGCGGGACGTCCTGTCGTGGCTGCACGACATCCAGGTCACCCAGTCGCAGTCACGCCGGTACGACTTCGTGTCGCTGGCGCAGCTGCAGACTTCCCGCGGTACCAACCTGTTCGACAGCATCGTGGTGTTCGAGAACTACCCGTTCGACGCCGACGCGCTCGCCGCGCACGGCCTGCACATGCGCCAGGTGCAGGACCTGGAGCCGACGAACTACCCGCTCACCGTCGTGGTCTCGCCCGGCGACGCGTTGTCGGTCACGCTCGACCACGACCCGGACCTGTTCGACGTCACGACTGTCGAACGGATGGCCGGGCACCTGGAGATGCTGCTGTCCGGCATCGCCGAGGACCCATCCCTGCCGGTGGACGAGCTCGCGCTGCTCACCGACGCCGAACGGCACCAGGTGCTCGTGGCGTGGAACGACACCGCGAACGACGTACCAGGCGCCACCCTGCCCGCTCTGTTCACCGAACAAGTCCGGCGCACTCCGGACGCCATCGCCGTACGCGGCGACGAGTCGCTGACCTACCGCGAACTCGACGCCCGCGCCAACCACCTCGCCCACCGGCTGATCAGCGCCGGCGTCCGCCCCGACCAACCCGTCGGTCTGCTCCTGGACCGCTCGATCGACGTGGTGGTCGCGGAACTGGCCATCGTCAAGGCCGGTGGTGCCTACGTTCCGCTGGACGTCCGCGCACCGGCCGACCGCATGCGACTGGTGCTCACCGAAGCGGGTGCGCCGGTGCTGGTCACCGATGACGTCAGCCGACTGGTCCACAGTGGACGCACAGTGGTCATCGGATCCGATGTGTGCGACAAGGCTCCGGATGTGCCGCTGCATCCCGACAACCTCGCCTACGTCATGTACACATCGGGGTCCACCGGCACACCCAAGGGCGTGGCTGTCCGGCACCGCGACGTCGTCGCATTGGCACACGACCGCTGCTTCAGCAACGGCGCACACGAACGCGTGCTACTGCACTCACCACTCGCCTTCGACGCCTCCACCTACGAACTGTGGGTGCCGCTTCTCCACGGCGGCCAAGTCGTCGTCGCACCACCCGAGGATCTCGACGTGCACACATTGCGCGGGGTGATCCAGCAGCACGACGTCACCGGCTTGTGGCTCACCGCGGGACTGTTCCGGCTGATCGCCCAGGACGCACCCGACTGCCTGAGCGGCGTCCGCGAGGTGTGGACCGGCGGCGACATCGTCCCCGCCACGGCCGTCCGCCGAGTACTCGACGCCTGCCCCGGCATCACCGTCGTCGACGGCTACGGACCCACCGAAACCACCACCTTCGCCACCCACCACACCATCAGCGAACCGGTCCCGGACGTCATCCCCATCGGCCATCCGCAAGACAACATGCAGGTCTACGTGCTCGACAACCGGCTGCGGCCGGTGCCACCGGGCATCGCCGGTGAACTGCACATCGCGGGCGCCGGGGTGGCACGCGGCTACCTCGGCCAACCCGGCCGCACCGCGCAGCGCTTCATCGCCAACCCGTTCATCGCCAACCCGCTCTTGGCTGGCGAGCGGATGTACGCCACGGGCGACATCGTGAAGTGGCGGCCCGACGGCGTCATCGAGTTCGTCGGCCGCACCGACCACCAGGTCAAGATCCGCGGCTTCCGCATCGAGCTCGGCGAGATCGAGACCGTGCTGCGCGCGCACCCCGATGTCCGCGACGTGGTGGTCGTCGCCGACGGTGTCCACAAGCGACTCGTCGCCTACGTCGTCACTGACGCCGATACCGCGGCGCTGCGCGACCACGTCGCCGCTGCGCTGCCGGACTACATGGTGCCGTCGGCGATCGTCACGCTCGACGAGCTGCCGTTGAGCCGCAACGGAAAGCTCGACCGCCGCGCACTTCCCCAACCCACCTGGGACAGCGGTACCGGCTACACAGAGCCGCGGACCGAGGCGGAGACCGTGCTCGCACGCATCTGGGCCGAAGTGCTCGGCGCCGAACGAGTCGGTGTCGAGGACAACTTCTTCGAGCTCGGCGGCGACTCGATCCTCAGCATCCAGGTCGTGTCCCGCGCCCGGCAGGCCGGCCTCGGCCTCACCCCGCGCGACCTGTTCCGGCACGGGACGGTCGCCGCGCTGGCGGCACACGCCACCACCACCGAGCCCGCCCGGATCGACCAGGGACCCGTGGTCGGTGACGTGCCGCTGACGCCGATCCAGCACTGGTACTTCACCGTGAACCCGGTGCGGCCGGAACGGTTCGAGCAGTCGGTCACGCTGACGTTGGTGCCGGACGTGGACGAAGCCGCGTTGCGCACCGCGCTGGACGCGTTGCTCGCGCACCACGACGCGCTGCGCATCCGATTCACCCGCACCGACGACGGCTGGCGGCAGTACAACGTGCCGGTCGAGCCCGCGGACGTGTGGCAGGACGGCGAGTTCGATCTGGCCGCCGGTCCGTTGCTGCACGCCACCATGGCAGGGGACGAGCTTCGTCTCTCGGCGCACCACCTGGTGGTCGACGGAGTCTCGTGGCGGATCCTGATGGAGGACCTGGCCACCGCCTACGGCCAGGCCGTTCACGGTGAGCCCGTCGACCTCGGTCCGAAGACGACGTCGTTCCACGACTGGGCGCACCGGCTGACCGAGCACGTCACCGCAGGCGGGTTCGACGACGAGATCGACTACTGGCGAAGCGTCACGGGGCAGACCGGGCTGCCGGTCGATCACCACGGCGCCAACGACTTGAACTCCGCGCGGTCGATCAGCGTGGTCCTCGGGCCCGAGGAGACCAGGGCCCTGTTGCAGGACGTGCCAGGCGTCTACCGCACGCAGATCAACGACGTGCTGCTGGCCGCGCTCGGCCGGGTGGTGTGCCGGTGGACCGGGCACGACCGCGTTCTGGTCGACCTCGAAGGCCACGGCCGCGAAGACGTCTTCGACGGCATCGACCTGTCCCGCACCGTCGGCTGGTTCACGACCATGTTCCCGATCGCGCTGGGCACCACCGACGAGTGGGCCACCACCCTGAAGTCCACCAAGGAACAGCTCCGCGCGGCGCCGCACCACGGCCTCGGTTTCGGCGCGTTGCGGTACCTCGCCGACACCGTGCTCCCGCAACTCCCGTCGATCAGTTTCAACTACCTCGGCAGTTCGACGGGGTTTCGGCGGGCGACCGGCTCTGGAGCCGGACGAGCGCGCTGGACTCGGACATCAGCCCCGACGCCCATCGGCCGCACCTGCTCGACGTGGCGGGTGCCGTCGAGGACGGTTGCCTGCGGCTCACCTGGTCGTACTCGGCGAACGTGCACCGGGAGGAGACGATCGGCGACCTGGCCGAGGGCATGCTTGTCGCACTACGCGACATCATCCGGCACTGCGCGCAGCAGAACGCCGGTGGGCGCACACCGTCCGACTTCCCGCTGGCCGGGCTGACCCAGGAGCAGGTCGACCGGATCGCCGGCGACGGGCGGGACGTCGAGGACGTCTACCCGCTCACGCCCATGCAGGCGGGCATGGTCTTCCACGGGTTGTCGCAGGGCGAGCAGGGCCTGTACTTCGAGCAGGCCACGTTCGTGCTCGGCGGGGTGCCCGATCCGCGAGTGCTCGCCGCGGCGTGGCAGCGGGTCGTGGACCAGACACCCGTGCTGCGCAGCCAGATCGTCTGGGAGGACACACCTCTGCAGGTGGTGCGGCGGGCGGTCACCGTGCCGGTCCGCCACCTCGACTGGACCACCGCGAACCGGGAGGACGAGCTACCGGCGTTGCTCGCCCGCGACCGCGCCGAAGGCATCGACCTCGGCGAGGCGCCCCTGATGAGGGTGACGCTCGCGCGCTTGCCGGGCAACGAGGTGCAGGTGCTGTGGACGTTCCACCACGTGCTGCTGGACGGCTGGAGCGTCTTCCAGGTGCTGACCGACGTGTTCGCCGCGCACGCCGGGGCGCCGTTGCCACACCGCCCTGCGTTCCGCGACTACCTCGACTGGCTGAGCCGTCGCGACGAAATCCAGGCCGAGGCGCACTGGCGGCAGGTGTTGTCGGGCTTCGACACGCCGACCGCCCTGCCGTACGACCGGATGCCCGCCGCCACCCACACCACCCGCTCGTCCGAATGGCTGGTGCTCGATGTGGACCCAGGCGGGCTGTACGAGTTCGCCAAGCGCAGGCAGCTGACGTTGAACGCGGTCGTGCAGGGCGCGTGGGCGTTGCTGTTGTCGCGCTACAGCGGGCAACGCGACGTGTGCTTCGGCGCCACGGTGTCCGGCCGTCCCGCCGACATTCCCGGCGTCGACGACATCACCGGCATCTTCATCAACACGCTGCCGGTGCGGGTCCAGGTCGGCGACAGCGACGTCGTGGAGTGGCTGCGCAAGCTCCAGGACGCACAGGCCGAGGCGCGCAGGTTCGACTTCGTGTCGCTGGCGCAGCTGCAGAACTGGTGCGGTGTGAACCTGTTCGACAGCATCGTGGTGTTCGAGAACTACCCGATCAACGACGAGGCCGCGCAGACGCACGGGCTGCGGCTGCGGGAGCTGCAGGCGTTCGAGACGACCAACTACCCGCTCACCGTGGTGGTCAGTCCGGGTGCGCGGCTGTCGATCGAGCTGGGCTACGACCCGGACCTGTTCGACGCGGCGACCATCGAGCGGATGGCCGGGCATCTGGTGTACCTGCTCGAATCCTTGCCCAGCGAACAGGTCGAGGTACTGCCCGAGAGCGAACGGACGCAGCTGCTCGTCCAGTGGAACGACACCGCGGTCGATGTCGCGCCCGCCACGCTGGCCGAGCTGTTCGAGGCACAGGTCGCGCGGACACCGGACCTGCCCGCGGTGATCGCCGGCGACACCCGGATCAGCTACGCCGAGCTGGACCGGCGCGCGAACCGGTTGGCACACTGGCTGATCCTCCGCGGCGCAGGCCCCGAGCGCATCGTCGCGCTGGTACTGCGGCGCTCGGTCGAGATCGTGGTCGCCCAGCTCGCCGTGGCGAAGACCGGCGCGGCGCTCCTGCCGATCGACCCCGACTACCCGGCGGAGCGCATCACCTTCATGCTCGGCGACGCCAAGCCGGTGCTGGTCGTCACCGAGGAGATCGCCGCCGCCGAACACTCCACTGAGGACGGTCCGGTCGCTGTCCGGCCACTGCCGGCACAGCCCGCGTACGTCATCTACACCTCGGGATCGACCGGCAAGCCGAAGGGCGTCGTCGTGACCCATCAGGGTCTCGCGAGCTTCTCCGCCGCGGAGATCGACCACTTCCAGGTCCAGCCGGGCGACCGCGTTCTCCAGTTCTCCTCCCCCAGCTTCGACGCCTCAGTGCTCGAACTGTGCATGTCACTGCCCGCGGGAGCGGCACTGGTCGTGCCGCCACCCGGTCCGCTGCTCGGTGAGCACCTCGCCGAGGTGATCGAGCGGTTCGGGGTCACGCACGCGCTGATCCCTCCGGCGGCGCTGGCGACGGTGCCTGCTGCCGCACTTCCCCGGTTCCGCACGCTGGTCGTCGGCGGTGACGCGTGCACCGCCGAGCTGGTCCACCGCTGGGCACCCGGCCGGCGCATGATCAACGCCTACGGGCCGACCGAGTCCACTGTGGTCACCAGCTGGAGCGGACCGCTGTCGCAGATCGGTGTTCCGCCCATCGGCAAACCCGTCCCGAACACCAGGACGTACGTGCTGGACCGTGATCTCCAGCCGGTGCCCGTCGGCGTGCCCGGCGAGCTGTACGTGGCCGGAGCCGGCCTCGCCCGCGGCTACCTCAACCGGCCAGGACTCACCGCACAACGGTTCCTCCCCAACCCTTACGGAACGCCGGGCGAGCGCATGTACGCCACCGGCGACCTGGTCAAGTGGACGCCGGACGGCGAGCTGATGTTCGTCGGCAGGACCGACCACCAGGTGAAGATCCGCGGGTTCCGGGTGGAGCTGGGTGAGATCGAGGCTCTTCTGCGCGCGTTCGGTGACGCCGTCGTGGTCGCACGCGAGGACGACGGGCACAAGCGACTCGTCGCCTACCTGGTGCCGTCGCGGAACCATCCGTCGGTGGAGGAGCTGCGTTCGCACCTCGAACAGTCCCTGCCGGACTACATGGTGCCGTCGGCGTTCGTGTTGCTCGACAGCTTCCCGTTGACACCGAACGGAAAGCTCGACCGGTCAGCACTGCCGGACCCGACCGGTGCAACGGTCTCGGAGTACGTGGCGCCGCGCACCGACACCGAACAGGTGCTCGCCGGCATCTGGGCCGAGGTGCTCGGCGTGGCACCGGTCGGCGTCGAGGACAACTTCTTCGCGCTGGGCGGCGACTCGATCCGTAGCCTGCACGTCTCGTCGAAGGCGATGGCGGTGTTCGACGTGGCACTGACGCCGCGGGACGTGCTGGCCACGCGGACCGTCGCCGCGCTCGCGGAGCTGGTCGAGGAGCTGGTCCTGCTGGAACTGGAACAGGTTGCCCTCGGTGACGGCAACACACCGGAACTCTGAAGGAGACGCGAACAAATGCCGTCATCGAAGCAGAGCCGCATCTCCGCGCTACCGGAGGACCTGCGGGAGCAGCTGCGGCGCAGGCTGGCCGGGAAAAACGGGCAGTCCGACACCATCGCGCCGGCCGACCGCTCCGGCGCACTACCGCTGTCGTTCTCGCAGCAGCGGCTGTGGTTCCTCCACGAGTTCCAGCCCGGCGGCGCCGAATACAACAGCGGCCTGGCACTGCGGCTGTCCGGAGCGCTGGACGTGCCACGACTGACCGATGCCCTGTGGACGCTGTACGCCCGGCACGAGTCGTTGCGCGCCACGTTCGACGAGCTGGACGGGCAGCCGGTGCAGGTGGTGCATCCGGCCGGCGAGCTGCCGGTGCCGGTCACGGACCTCACCGATGACCTGAACGAGGTGCTCCTGGCCGAGTACTCCCGGCCGTTCGACCTCCGGCACGGTCCGCTGTTCCGCGCCCTGCTGGTGCGCGTCGCGGAGAACGATCACGTCCTGCTTCTCACCGCGCACCACATCGTCACTGACGGCTGGTCGATGGGCGTGCTGCTGGACGAACTGGCCGCGCTCTACAACGGCACCGAACCACCCGCGGTCGCGGTGCAGTACGTGGATTTCGCGGCGTGGCAACGGAAGCGCCCGTCCGACGCGGCGCTGACGTACTGGATCAGGCAGCTGTCCGGTGTCGCACCGCTGGAGCTGCCGACCGACCGGCCCCGGCCTGCGGTGCGCACGTCCAACGGTGCGACACACGGGTTCACGGTGCCCGCCGGCGTCACCACTCGCCTCGCTGAGCTGGCCAGGTCCGCCGACACGACCTTGTTCGCCGGTCTCGTGGCGGCCTGCCAGGTGTTGCTCGCGCGGTACGCGGGCCAGGACGACGTCGCGGTCGGCACCGTCACGTCCGGCCGCAACCGGCCGGAGGTCCAGCGGACCGTCGGCTTCTTCGTCAACACCGTGGTGCTGCGCTCGCAGGTCGACGACCGGCTGACGTTCCGCGAGCTGTTGCATCGGGTGAACGGCATCGTGCTGGACGCGTTCGCGCACGACGAGACACCGCTGGACCGGGTGGTCGACGCGGTGCAGCGCGACCGCGACCCGAGCCGCAACCCGCTGTTCGACGTGATGGTGTTGCTGCACAACGCCACACCCGAGACGCCAGGGTTCACCGGGTTGCGGGCCGAGCCGGTCGACGTGCCGGGCCGGTCGGCCACGTTCGACCTGTCGCTGGAGTTCCAGGAGCAGCACGGCCAGTTGTCCGGTGCAATCGAGTACAACACCGACCTGTTCGAGGCGAGCACCATCGAGCGGATGGCGAACCACCTCGTCGCTCTCCTCGACGCCGTCACGAGCCGTCCCGAGCGCACGCTGGCGACGACCGCTCTGCCCACGGATGTTGTTGTGGCACACGGTGTACGACTCGATGTGCCCGCGCTGACCTACCCGCAGCTGTTCGAGCAGCAGGTCGAACGGACGCCGGAGGAGACGGCGCTGGTGTTCCGCGACATCCGGCTGACCTTCGCCGAACTCAACGCTCGGGCCAACCGGCTCGCCCACCACCTGATCGATCTCGGCGTCGGCCCGGAGAAGACCGTCGCACTGGCACTCCCGCGATCCCACGAGATGATCATCGCGTTCCTCGCGGTGCTCAAGGCAGGAGGTGTCTACCTACCGGTCGACCCCACCCTGCCACCCGAGCGGGTCCGGTTCCTGCTCGGGGACGCCAAGCCGGCCGTCGTGCTCGACACCATCGAACACGGCGAACAACCGGACACCAACCCGGTGACCGGCTTGCGTCCGGACAACTCCGCCTATGCCATCTACACCTCCGGCTCGACCGGTGTGCCGAAGGGTGTGCTGGTCGAGCACCGCAACCTGGTCAACCTGCTCTTCAACCACCGCAACGACTTCCTCGCCGACCGCGGCAGGCTGCGGGTGGCGACCACCGCGGTGTTCTCCTTCGACACTTCACTCGAAGGACCACTGCTCATGGCCGACGGCCACGAGCTCCACCTCATCGACGACGACACCCGACGCGACGCCGACGCCCTCGCCCGCTACGTCGGACAGAACCACATCGACTTCCTCGACCTGACACCATCTTGGCTGCAACAGCTCATCCCGGCCGGGCTGCTCAGCCACCGGCCACAGATCCTCATGCTCGGCGGCGAAGCACTCACCGAGTCGCTCTGGACCGAGCTGGCCACCTCAACGACCGAGAGCCACAACTTCTACGGCCCCACCGAATGCACCATCGACGCACTGTCGTGCCGCGTCACCGGCACTCGACCCCACATCGGCGAACCACTCGCCAACCTCCAAGCCCACATCCTCGACCACCGGCTCAACCCGGTGCCGGTCGGCGTGCCCGGCCAGCTGTACTTAGCCGGCGCCCAACTCGCCCGCGGCTACCTCGACCGGCCGGGGCTGACCGCGGATCGGTTCCCGGCCAACCCTTTCGGCCCGCCTGGCAGCCGCATGTACGCCACCGGCGACCGCGCCCGCTGGACCACCGACGGCACTGTCGAGTACCTCGGCCGCATCGACGACCAGGTCAAGATCCGCGGCCACCGCATCGAACCCGGCGAAGTCGAAACCGCGCTGCGCAAACACTCCGCCATCACCGACGCTGTGGTGATCGCCCGCGACAACCGGCTCGTCGCCTACACCGTCCAGACCGAACCCGTCGACTGCCGCGCGTGGCTCAAGGACCTGCTGCCCGACTACATGATCCCGTCCGCCTTCGTCACCATCGACGCAGTCCCGCTCACGCCCAGCGGCAAGATCGACCGGCGCGCGTTGCCCGAACCCGACCTGCGGCAGGACGCCTACACCGCACCACGCACCGACTCCGAACGGGTGCTCGCCGAGATCTGGGCCGACGTGCTGGGTGTCGACCGGGTCGGCGTGGAGGACAACTTCTTCGCGCTGGGAGGGGACTCGATCCTGAGCATCCAGGTCGTGTCCCGCGCCCGCCAGGCCGGGCTGCGCCTGACGTCGAAGGACATCTTCCTGCACCAGAGGATCGCCGGCCTACCCACCGGCGCGGTAGCAGCGATCGAGCACCGCACGGTCGAGGGCCCGGCGCCGCTCACCCCGATTCAGCGCTGGTTCTTCGACGACTCGGGCATCAGCGGGCTCTTCACGATGTCGCTGGGCATGGAGCTGCCGCAGGACGTCGACGAGGACAGGCTGCGCCGTGCCGTGCGAACGGTCGTCGCGCATCACGAGGCGTTGCGGATGAGGTTCCGCGATGGCGTGCAGGACGTCGTTCCGGAAGAGACCGCTGACGTCTTCGGAACTCATGCGCTCGACATCGAGAACGGACCGCTGTTGCGGGCCGAGCTACGCGGGAACCACCTGGTGCTGACCGTGCACCACCTGGTGATCGACAGCGTCTCGTGGCGCATTCTGCTCGAAGACGTCCAGGCTGCCTACGAAGGACGGGCGCTGCCTCCCACGACCACCTCGTTAGGCGAGTGGGCATGCCGCCTGGCCGAACACGACTTCTCCGCCGATCTGCCGTACTGGCAAGGCATCGGCGACGCCGGCCTCCCCGTCGACCACACCGGTCCGAACACCGCAGGTTCGACGCACACGGTCTCGCTCAAGCTCGGGTCCGCCGAGACGGATGCACTGCTGCGCCTGGTCCCGGACGTCTACCGCACGCAGATCAACGACGTGCTGCTCAGCGCACTCGGCCGGGTCCTGTCCGAGTGGACGCAGTGCGACCGGGTCCTCATCGGCATGGAGGGCCACGGCCGCGAGGAGATCATCGACGGCGCCGACCTCAGCCGGACCATCGGCTGGTTCACCTCGGAGTACCCGCTGACCCTCACCGTCCCGGACGGCTGGGCCGAGACGATCAAGTCCATCAAGGAGCAGTTGCGGGCGGTGCCGCACCGCGGCCTGAGCTACGGCGCACTCCGTTATCTCCACGGGGAACTGCGAGACGCGCCCCAGCCGGGGATCAGCTTCAACTACCACGGCCAGTGGGATGGCGGTGGCGGGCGCGACGACACGGGCCAGGACATCACGCCGGAATCGCCGCGCACCTATCTGATCGACGTCACGGGACTCGTGGCGAATGGCGAGCTCGAACTCACCTGGCACTACAGCGAGAACGTGCACGACGAGCAGACTGTGCGGCACCTCGCTGAGCGGATGATGGTGGCGCTGCGGGAAATCGTCGAACACTGCGCCCATCCGGACGCCTTCGGCCGCACGCCGTCCGACTTCCCGCTCGCCCGGCTCACGCAGGACCAGGTCGACCGGATCGCGAGCCGCGCGGTCGAGGACATCTACCCGCTCACCCCGCTGCAGGCAGGCATGTTGTTCCACAGCCTCGTCGACAGCGACACTTACCACAACCGGTCCTGTCTGCGGCTGGCCGGTGTCACCGACCCGCTGGCGCTCGGGAAGGCGTTGCAACGGGTCGTCGACCGCACGCCCGCATTGCGCAGCGCACCCGTGTGGGAAGGGGTCGAGCAACCGTTGCAGGTGGTGTACTCCCGCGCCACCGTCCCGGTGCGTTACACCGACGGCGACATCCCCGGCCAGGAGGAACTGGACCTGCGCACCGCGCCGCTCATGCGCGCCACGATCGTCCGGGTGTCCGGTGACGAGGTCGTGCTGGTGTGGACAGCGCACCACCTCCTGTTCGACGGCTGGAGCATGGGGCAGATCTTCGAGGAGGTGTGCGAGCAGTACGCGGGAATCGTGCAGGGGCGCCCGCCACGGCTGGTGACGCGGCGGCGTTCCGCGACTACCTGGTCTGGCTGGGGCGCCAGGACCAGCGGCAGGCCGAGGAGTACTGGCGCACGGTGCTCGACGGCGTCGAGTCGCCCACTCCCCTGCCCTACGACCGGCAGCCGTCGCAGGCCCACCGCACCGAGTCGTCCGAGTCGGTGCGGATCGCCGTCGGCAGCACGGCGTTGAACGCGATGACCAAGCAGCACGGGCTGACCGTGAACACCCTGGTGCAGGGCGCGTGGGCGTTGCTGCTGTCCCGGTACAGCGGTGAGCACGACGTCGTCTTCGGCACGACGGTGTCCGGCCGCCCGGCCGATCTGGCGGGCGTCGAGTCGATGGTCGGCATGTTCATCAACACGGTGCCCACCCGCACTCACATTTCGGGAACCCGGACTGTGTTGTCGTGGTTGCGTGATCTGCAGGTCGCGCAGACCGAGGCACGGCAGTTCGACTTCGTTTCGCTGGCACAGCTGCAGAACCTGACCGGCGTGACCCTCTTCGACAGTGCCGTCGTCTTCGAGAACTACCCGTTCGACGAGGACACCACGACCGCGGCCGGTCTCCGGGTGACCGAGGTGAGCGGGATGGAGGCGACGAACTTCGCGTTGAGCATCCGGGCCCATCTCGCCGATCGGCTGCACGTCGAGGTCGCCTACGACCCGCGGCTGTTCGACACGCGCACCGTCGAGCAGCTCACTCACCACCTCGAAGCGCTGCTCACGGCAATGATCAACGGACCCGAGCGCATGCTCGGCGAGCTGCCCATGCTGAGCGAAACCGAGCGGCACCGGTTGCTGGTCGAGTGGAACGGCACCGGCACCGCACAGGTCCAGGCGACCATCCCGGAACTGTTCGCGGCACAGGCGTCGCTGACTCCGGACGCCGTCGCCGTGACGTGCGAGGGAGCGAGCCTCACCTACGCCGAGCTGGACGCCCGCGCCAACCGGCTGGCGCACCACCTGATCGGGCTCGGTGCCGGCCCGGAACGGTATGTCGCGCTGCTGCTGCCGCGGTCGCTGGAGATGATCGTGGCGATCCTCGGCGTGCTGAAGTCGGGGGCGGCGTACCTGCCGATCGACCCGGACTACCCGGAAGACCGGATCAACGCGATGCTGGCGGACACCGGCCCGGTCACCGTTCTGTCCAGTGTGGACTGCGCTGACCTGCCCGTCACCTCACCTGAAGTCGCGCTGGCGCCGGACAACCCGGCCTACGTCATCTACACCTCGGGCTCCACCGGCCGGCCCAAGGGCGTGGTGATCCCGCATTCGAACGTCGTCCGGCTGTTCACCTCCACCCAGCACTGGTTCGGCTTCGGCGAACACGACGTGTGGACGCTCTTCCACTCCTACGCGTTCGACTTCTCCGTCTGGGAGATCTGGGGACCGCTGCTGCACGGTGGACGACTCGTGGTCGTGCCGCACGAGGTTTCCCGATCGCCGCGTGACTTCGTGCGGCTGCTGGCGGACGAGCAGGTGACGGTGCTGAACCAGACGCCGTCCGCGTTCTACCAGCTGCTGCGCGAAGACCACACCGACCTGAACCTGCGGTACGTCATCTTCGGCGGTGAGGCACTCGACCTCCGGAGACTCGGCGACTGGTACGCCGCGCATCCCGACGACCAGCCGGTGCTGGTCAACATGTACGGCATCACCGAGACCACCGTGCACGTCTCGTACCTCGCGCTGAACGCTCCTTCGGCCGCGGACGCGACCGCGAGCACCATCGGCGTGGCGATTCCCGATCTCCGCACGTACGTCCTGGACAGCGACCTGCGCCTCGTGCCGCCGGGAGCGGTGGGCGAACTGTTCGTGGCAGGTGCGGGTCTGGCTCGCGGCTACCTCAACCGGCCCGGACTCACCGCGGACCGGTTCATCGCCAACCCCTTCGGCGCACCCGGCGAACACATGTACCGCACCGGTGATCTCGTCCGCTGGCGCGACGGCGAGCTGGAGTACCTGGGCCGTGCCGACCACCAGGTCAAGATCCGCGGCTTCCGCATCGAACTGGGCGAGGTCGAAGCGGCGCTGAACGCCCACCCACAGGTCACGAACGTCGCCGTCATCGCGCGCGAGGACCAGCCAGGCGTCATGCGGCTGGTTGCCTATGTGGTCGCGGACGACCCCGGCGACCTGCGCGCGTTCCTGGCGACGTCGCTGCCCGATCACATGGTGCCATCGGCGTTCGTGCTGATGGACGAGCTGCCGTTGACACGCAACGGAAAGCTCGACCGCAAGGCACTCCCTGCGCCGGAGTTCTCCGGTGGTCAGATCGCACCGCGAACCGAGGCCGAACGCGTGGTCGCCAAGGTGTGGTCCGAGGTGCTGGGCGTCGAACGGATCGGCGTCGAGGACAACTTCTTCACCCTCGGCGGTGACTCGATCGTCAGCATCCGGGTGTCGTCGCGGCTGAGCGAGGCGTTCGGCACGCACATCTCCCCACGCGCGGTGTTCACCCACCCGACTGTCGCCGCTCTGGCCGCCGCGGTCGCCGAGGAAACCCGCCTGGTCAGCAGCATCCAACCGATACCGCGCGACGGTGTGCTGCCGCAGTCGTTCGCCCAGCAGCGGTTGTGGTTCCTGCACGACTTCGAGCCGGACAGCACCGAGTACACGACACGGTTCGCCGTGCGGTTGCGCGGTGGCCTGGACGTCGACGCGCTGAACCGGGCGTTGACGGCGCTGGTTGCTCGGCACGAGTCGCTGCGCACGACGTTCGACTCCGTCGACGGGCGAGGTGTGCAGGTCGTGCATCCGCCCCACGAGGTGCGCGTGCCGATTGTGTCCGAAGAGGACGGTGTGCTGCCGTTCGACCTCCGCACCGGCCCGCTGTTCCGGCCGCGGCTGGTGCGGGTCGGTCCCGACGAGCACGTGTTCGTCATGGACATGCACCACATCATCACCGATGGCTGGTCTCTGGGTGTGCTCGTCGAGGAGCTCTCCGCGCTCTACAACGGATCCGCGCTGTCCGAGGTCGCCGTGCAGTACCCGGACTTCGCGGTGTGGCAGCGGGAGAACGCGGAACTGGACGACCACCTCGGCTACTGGCAGCACCGGCTCGCCGGCGTGCCGCCACTGGAGCTGTCCACCGACCGGCCACGCCCCGCGGTGCGCACCGACGCGGGTGCGGTGCACGAGTTCGTCGTGCCCGCGGAAATCACTGGAGCGCTCAAAACCCTGCGGAACGACACAACGCTGTTCATGACGCTCGTCGCGGCCTGCCAGGTGCTGTTCGCGAAGTACACCGGTCAGGACGACATCGCGGTCGGCACCGTCGTGTCCGGCCGCGACCACCCACAGCTCGAGCGGCTCGTCGGGTTCGTCGTCAACACCCTGGTGCTGCGTTCGCAGGTCGACGGGCGGCGCGGCTTCACGGAGTTGCTCGGCGACGTCCGTAGCACGGTTCTGGACGCGTTCGCGCACCAGGACGTGCCGTTCGAACGAGTCGTCGACAAGGTGCAGCCGGAGCGTGACACCAGCCGCAACCCGCTGTTCGACGTCATGGTGATGCTGCAGAACAACCAGATCCGGCCGCCCGAGCTGCGCGGCCTGGAGGTCGCGGAGGAGCCGCTGCCGACCGACACATCGACCTGCGACATCACCGTCGAGTTCCAGGAGGACGGCGGACAGCTCCGCGGTGCGCTGGAGTACAACACCGACCTGTTCGACGCCATCACGATGGAGCGCATGGCGACGCACCTGGTCGCGTTGCTCGGTCAGATCGTGGGACATCCGCGGCGCGCCATCGCGGATCTCCGCCTGCCCGCGGACTTCGTTGCCGCACAGGGTGACCAGCTCGACGTTCCGGACCTGACCTACCACCAGTGGTTCGAGCGACAGGTCGAGCACACGCCGGACGAGACCGCGCTGGTGTTCCGCGACACCAGGCTGACTTACGCGGAGCTCAACGCTCGCGCCAACCTGCTCGCCCATCATCTGATGGCGCAGGGCGTCGGCCCGGAACGGATCGTCGCGCTCGTCCTGCCGCGCACCCACGAAATGATCATCGCGTTCCTCGCGGTGCTCAAAGCGGGCGGCGTGTACCTGCCGGTCGACCCGACCCTGCCCGCGGATCGCATCCAGTTCATCCTCGACGACGCCAGTCCGGTCGTCGTGCTCAGGGACATCGACCACGGCGCACAGCCCGACACCAATCCGGTACCGACGCTGCGGCCGGAGAACTCCGCATACGCCATCTACACCTCCGGCTCCACCGGCCGGCCCAAGGGCGTGCTGATCGATCACCGCGGCCTCGCGAACCTGTTGCACAACCACCGCAACGGCTACCTCCACGGGCGCGACCGGCTACGCGTTGCGCTCACCGCGGTGTTCTCGTTCGACACCTCGTTCGAAGGCGTGCTGATGATGGCCGACGGCCACGAGCTGCACGTGATCGACGACGACACCCGGCGCGACGCCGACGCGCTGGTCGACTACGTTGGCACGCACAGCATCGACGTGCTCGACCTGACGCCGTCCTTGCTGCAGCAGCTGATCCCGGTGGGGTTGCTCGACCACCGGCCGGAGGTGCTGCTGCTGGGCGGCGAAGCACTCACCCACACCCTGTGGCGTGAGCTGGCGGCGACACCGGGCATCGACAGCTTCAACCTGTACGGCCCGACCGAGTGCACAGTTGACGCACTCCAGTGCCGTGTTCTCGGCGACCGTCCCGTCATCGGCGGGCCGCTGGCGAACCTCGCGGCCCACATCCTCGACGACCGGCTCAACCCCGTTCCGGTCGGCGTTCCTGGCCAGCTCCACCTGGCCGGTACCCAGCTCGCCCGCGGCTACCTCAACCGGCCTGGACTGACCGCCGACCGGTTCGTCGCCAACCCGTTCGGCCCGCCCGGCAGCCGGATGTACGCCACCGGTGACCGCGCCCGCTGGACCACCGACCACACCGTCGAGTACCTCGGCCGGGTCGACGAGCAGGTCAAGATCCGCGGGTTCCGCGTCGAGCCTGGCGAGATCGAAACGGCGCTGCGCAAGCATCCCGGCATCACCGACGCCGTCGTCACCGCCCGCACGGACAAGGGCCACAAACGTCTCATCGCGTACACCGTCCAAACCGGACCGGTCGAGCACCGCGAGTGGCTGAAGCCCCATCTGCCCGACTACATGATCCCTGCGGCGTTCGTCGCGCTCGACGAGCTGCCGCTCACCCCCAGCGGCAAGGTCGACCGGCGCGCGTTGCCCGAACCTGATCTGCAGGCGGAGAACACATACACGGCACCCCGCACCGACGCCGAACGCAGGCTGGCCGAGATCTGGGCCGGCGTGCTCGGCATCGAGCAGGTCGGCGTCCACGACAACTTCTTCGCGCTCGGCGGTGACTCGATCCTGAGCATCCAGGTCGTGTCGCGCGCCCGGCAAGCGGGACTGAAGCTGACGTCCAAGGACATCTTCCTGCACCAGACGATCGCCGAACTGCCCACCGGCACCGCCGCACCGGTCGAGCACCGCACGATCGACGGCCCGGCACCCCTCACCCCGATCCAGCGCTGGTTCTTCACCGACTCCGGCATCACCGGGCACTACACGATGTCCGTCTGCGTCGAATTGCCCCCGGACGTCGACGAGAACGCACTGCGCGCCGCCGTGCACGCGGTCGTCGCGCACCACGAAGCGTTGCGCATGCGGTTCCGTGACGGGACGCAGGACGTCGTCCAGGAGGAGACAGCCGAGATCTTCCGGGTGGCCGAAGAGTCCGATGTGGACCCTCGAACGGCCATCGACATCACCGACGGCCCACTCCTGCAGGCCGTGCTGTCCCGGCACAGCAAGCAACTCCTGCTGGCCGTCCACCACCTGGTGATCGACGGCGTGTCGTGGCGCATCCTCCTCGACGACCTGGAATCGGCGTACCACGGCCGACCACTGACCCCTACGACCACGTCGTTCCGGTACTGGGCGCACTGGCTCCTCCAGCACGACTTCTCCGCCGACATGGCCTACTGGGCCGCGATTCCCGACGCGGCGGACCTGCCCGTGGACCGCACCGGTGTCAACACCGCCGACTCCGCACGCACGATCTCGGTCCGGCTCAGCGCACAGGACACCGACGCGTTGTTGCATCACGTTCCTGACGTGTACCGAACTCAGATCAACGACGTCCTGCTCAGCGCACTCGGCCGTGCACTGGCTGACTGGACCGGGCGCAACCAGGTCCTCGTCGCCATGGAGGGCCACGGTCGCGAGGAACTGTTCGACGGCGTCGACGTGTCGCGGACCGTTGGCTGGTTCACCATCGAGTACCCGGTGGCGCTGATCATCCCCGACGACTGGGCGAGCACCCTCAAGTCCGTCAAGGAACAGCTGCGCGCCGTTCCCCATCGCGGCCTGAGCTACGGCGCGCTGCGCTACCTCAAGGGAGAACTGCGCGACGTCCCCGCACCGCAGATCAGCTTCAACTACCACGGACAGTGGGACGGTGCGGAGGCCGACGGCTTCTACCGGGCGTGGCACGACGTGCCGGGGCAGGATCTCGACCCGAGCAGTGAGCGCACCTGCCTGATCGACATCGTCGGCATCGTCGCCGACGGGCAGCTCGAGCTCGGCTGGACGTACTCCGCGGACGTGCACGACGACAGCACCATCCGCACTGTCGCCGAGCGGATGCTGGTGGCGTTGCGGGAGATCGTCGAGCACTGCGCCCAGCCGGGCGCGTTCGGCCGCACGCCATCTGACTTCCCGCTCGCGCGGCTCACCCAGGAGCAGGTCGACCGGATCGCCGGCCCCGCAGTCGAGGACATCTACCCGCTCACCCCGTTGCAGGCGGGCATGGTGTTCCACAGCCTCGTGGACACCGGCGACGCCTACTTCAACCAGCTGCAGCTCCGCCTGTCCGGGGTGTCCGACCCGGAGGCGCTCGGCCGGGCATGGCAACGGGTCGTGGACCGCAACCCGGTGCTGCGCACGAGCGTGGTGTGGGAGGGTGTCGACCGGCCGCTGCAGGTCGTCCACAACCAGGTCACCGTGCCGGTGCAGCATGTCGATCGGCCCGACGACGTGCGGCGGATCATCGAAGAGGATCACGCGCTCGGCATCGACCTGACTACGCCGCCGCTGATGCGCGTGACGATCATCCGGCTGGCCGGGGATGAGGCTCTGGTCATCTGGACGTCGCACCACGTGCTGCTGGACGGCTGGAGCACCGGTGAGGTGTTCGCCGAGGTGTGCGAGCTGTACGCGGCCGAGGTGCGCGGCAGGCGGCCCGAACTCGTCGCCCGCCGGCCGTTCCACGAATACCTGGCGTGGCTCGACCGCCAGGACCAGGGGCAGGCGGAGGAGTACTGGCGCGGCGTGCTCGCCGGTGTCGAGTCGCCCACTCCACTGCCGTACGACCGCCGCCCCGAAGCGCACCACACGGAGTCGTCGGAGTCGGTCCGCGTCGAGCTCACCTCCGCCGAGTCGGACCGCCTGAACCGGCTGGCCGGGCAGAACGGCCTGACGGTGAACACGATCATCCAGGGCGCCTGGGGACTGCTCCTCGCCCGGCACTCCGGCGAGCCCGACGTCGTCTTCGGCACCACGGTGTCCGGTCGCCCGGACGAACTGCCCGGCGTCGAGTCGATGGTCGGCATGTTCATCAACACGGTGCCGACCCGCGTCCGGGCCGGCGGCGGTGAGCCGGTGCTGCGCTGGCTCCGGGACCTTCAGCTGCAGCAGACCGAGTCGCGGCGCTTCGACTTCGTGTCGTTGCCGCAGCTGCACGGCTGCAGCGACCTGGCCGGCGGAACCGCGTTGTTCGACAGCGTCGTGGTGTTCGAGAACTACCCGCTGGACTCCGCCGCCACGACCAGTGATCTGCGGGTGACCGGTGTCGACGCCGTGGACACCACGAACCTCCCGCTGACGCTCAGCGCCTATCTCGACGACGGGCTGTGCTTCGAAGTCGGGTACGACCCGAGGCTGTTCGACCCGAGTACCGCGAGTCGCCTCGCGAACCACCTGCGGCTGCTTCTGACCGGCATCGCGGACAACCCCGGCTCCTCGCTCGGCCAGTTGCCCCTGATGTCCGATGACGAACGGCGTCAGGTGGTGGACCTGTGGAACGACACGGCACTCGACGTGCCGGACCTGACGTTCCCCCAGGTGTTCGAGGACCAGGTGGCCCGTACGCCGGACGCGACAGCGCTGGTGTTCGGGGACACCACGTTCACCTACGCCGAGCTCAACACGCGGGCGAACCGGCTGGCGCACCTGCTGATCAGCATGGGCGCCGGTCCGGAACGCCTGGTGGCGCTGGCGTTGCCGCGGTCGGCCGAGCTGGTGATCGCGATGCTCGCCGTGTTCAAGGCCGGTGGTGTCTACCTGCCGGTGGACACCGCGCTGCCGCGCGACCGCGTCGATTACCTGCTCGCTGACGCGCGGCCCGTGCTCGTGGTCACGCCCGATCTGCTTGCCACTGTTGGGAATCAGCCCGAGACCAACCCCGTCACCGCGCTGCGGCCGGACAACTCCGCGTACGTCATCTACACCTCCGGCTCCACCGGGAAACCGAAGGGCGTGCTGGTCGAGCACCGCAACCTGGTCAACCTGCTCTTCAACCACCGCAACGACTTCCTGAAGCCGTGTGCGCGCCTGCGCGTCGCGTTGATCGCGGCGTTCTCCTTCGACACCTCGCTGGAGGGCCCGGTGCTGATGGCGGCCGGGCACGAGCTGCACCTGATCGACGACTCGGTGCGGCTGGACCCCAGCGCACTCGTCGGCTACGTCGCCCGCCACGGCATCGACTTCCTCGACGTCACGCCGTCCTGGGTCCAGCAGCTCGTGCCCGCCGGGCTGCTCGACCACGCCAGCCTGCTCATGCTCGGCGGCGAAGCGCTGGGTGAGTCGCTGTGGCGGCAGCTGGCCGGCGCACCCGCGACCACGAGCTACAACTTCTACGGCCCCACCGAGTGCACCGTCGACGCGCTGTCCTGCCGGGTCGACGACAGCGGCACGCCCGTGATCGGCAGGCCGCTGCACAACATGCGGGCCTACGTGCTGGACGCCGGGCTGCGCCCCGTGCCTGTCGGTGTGCCCGGCGAGCTGTATCTGGCGGGCGCCCAGGTCGCCCGCGGCTACCTCCGCCGGCCCGGGCTCACCGCGCAGCAGTTTGTGGCGAATCCGTTCGGCCCTCCCGGAACCAGGATGTACGCCACCGGAGACCGCGCTCGCTGGAACGCCGAGGGCATGATCGAGTACCTGGGGCGCACGGACGACCAGGTGAAGATCCGCGGCCATCGCATCGAGCCCGGCGAGATCGAAGCCGCTCTGCGGGAGCACGTCCGTGAGGCCGCCGTCGTGGCCCGTGAGGATCAGCCCGGCGTCAAGCGCCTGGTCGCCTACGTCGTCGGCGATCGTGATCCGGCCGAGCTCCTGGCCGCACTGAGCAGGTCGCTGCCGGAGTACATGGTGCCGTCGGCGTTCGTGGTGCTGGACCGGCTTCCGTTGACCACCAGCGGAAAGCTCGACCGGCGCGCTCTGCCGGCCCCGGACGTCGCCGTCGGGCACGTCGAGCCGCGCAACGAGGTCGAACGCGTCGTGGCGCGGGTCTGGGCTGAAGCACTGCGCGTCGAACGGGTCGGTGTCGAGGACAACTTCTTCGAGCTGGGCGGCGACTCGATCCTGAGCATCCGGGTGGTGTCCGGGCTGCGCGAGGCGTTCGGCGTCGAGCTGTCCCCGCGCATCGTGTTCACCCACCCGACCGTCGCCCGGCTGGCCGCCGAGATCCCGGCCGAGACGAGCGAGCTGTCGAACATTCCGGCTGTGCCGCGCGATGGCGCGCTCCCGCTGTCGTATGCGCAGCAGCGGTTGTGGTTCCTCAACGAGTTCGAGCCGGACAGCATCGAGTACCTGGCTCCGTCCGCGGTTCGCTTGCACGGTCCGCTGGACGTGACGGCGCTGGAGGCCGCGCTCACGGCCCTGGTGGCCCGGCACGAGTCGCTGCGCACGACGTTCGACTCGGTGGACGGGCGTGGCGTGCAGATCGTGCAGCAGCCCTACGAGGTGCGCGTTCCGATCCTCGAAGGTGACCTGGACCGGATCCTGCTGGAGGAGACCACCCGGCCGTTCGACCTGCGTCGCGGCCCGCTGCTGCGAGTCAACCTCGTCCGGGTCGCTGCCGATGACCACGTGCTGATCCTGGTGATGCACCACATCATCACCGACGGGTGGTCGACCGGCGTGCTCGCGAGCGAGCTCAGCGCGTTGTACCAGGGAGCGGAGCTGCCGCCGCTGCCGCTGCAGTACGCGGATTACGCGGTGTGGCAACGAGAAACCCTCGACCTGTCCGAGCAACTCGCCTACTGGACGCGACAGCTGGAGGGCACACCTCCGCTCGAGCTGCCCACGGACCGGCCGCGACCCGCTGTGCGCACGTCGGCGGGCGCAGTGCACGAGTTCGTCGTACCCGCGGAGATCACCGACGCACTCGACGGACTGCGTTCGGACGGCACGCTGTTCATGACGTTGCTGGCCGCCTGCCAACTGTTGTTCGCCAGGTACTCGGGCCAGGACGACATCACCATCGGCACCGTCACCTCCGGTCGTGAACGCGCCGAACTGGCCGGGCTCATCGGGTTCTTCGTGAACACGCTCGTACTGCGCACCACCGTGGACGAAATGCTGACCGTGCGCGAGTTCCTCGGTCACGTCCGGCAGACCGCGCTGGAGGCGTTCTCCCACCAGGACGTGCCGTTCGAGCGAGTGGTCGACGAGCTGCGCCTGGAGCGCGACACCAGCCGGAACCCCCTGTTCGACGTCATGGTGCTGCTGCAGAACGTCCCGGCCGAGGCTGCCACGTTGGCCGGTCTCGAGACCGAGGACGTCGAACTGCCGATGACGACAGCGACCTGTGACATCACCATTGAGTTCCACCAGTACGAGGGCCTGCTGACCGGTGTGGTCGAGTACAGCACCGACCTCTTCGACGCGGCCACGATCGAACGGATGGCCGCGCACCTGGTGGCCCTGCTCGAGTCGCTGGCCGCACACCCCGACCGTCCACTGGCGGAACTCGTGCTGCCGGCGGATGTCGTTGTGGCGCAAGGTGCACGGGTTGACGTGCCCGCGCTGACCTACCCGCAGCTGTTCGAACAACAGGTCGTCCGCACACCGGAGGAGACGGCGCTGGTGTTCCGCGAGACCCGGTTCACCTACACCGAGCTCAACGCCCGCGCCAACCAGCTCGCCCACCACCTGATCGGCCTCGGCGTCGGCCAGGAGAAGACCGTCGCACTGGTACTCCCGCGAACACACGAGATGATCATCGCGTTCCTCGCGGTGCTCAAAGCAGGCGGTGTGTACCTGCCGGTCGACCCGAACCTTCCCGCTGACCGGATCCAGTTCCTTCTCGGCGACGCCAAGCCGGTCGTCATGCTCGACACCATCGAACACGATGAGCAACCCGACACGAACCCCGTGACCGCGCTGCGGCCGGACAACACCGCCTACGCCATCTACACCTCCGGCTCCACCGGCGTGCCGAAGGGAGTGCTGGTCGAGCACCGCAACCTGGTCAACCTGCTCTTCAACCACCGCAACGACTTCCTCAACGGCCGCGGACGACTGCGGGTGGCCACCACCGCCGTGTTCTCCTTCGACACCTCACTCGAAGGACCACTGCTCATGGCCGACGGCCACGAACTGCACCTCATCGACGACGACACCCGACGCGACGCCGACGCCCTCGCCCGCTACGTCGGCGAGCACGGGATCGACTTCCTCGACCTGACCCCGTCCTGGCTGCAGCAGCTGGTTCCCGCCGGTCTGCTCGCGCACCAACCCCAGGTTCTGATGCTCGGCGGCGAAGCGCTCACCGAGTCGCTCTGGACCGAGCTGGCCACCTCGGCCACCGAGAGCCACAACTTCTACGGCCCCACCGAATGCACGATCGACGCACTCTCCTGCCGCATCACCGGCACTCGACCACACATCGGTGCACCACTCGCCAACATGACCGCCCACATCCTCGACGAACGGCTGAACCCGGTACCGGTCGGCGTCCCCGGCCAGCTGTACCTCGCCGGCGCCCAACTCGCCCGCGGCTACCTCAACCGCCCCGGTCTCACCGCCGACCGGTTCCTCGCCAACCCGTTCGGCCCACCCGGCAGCCGCATGTACGCCACCGGCGACCGCGCCCGCTGGACCACCGGCCACACCGTCGACTACCTCGGCCGCATCGACGACCAGGTCAAGATCCGCGGCCACCGCATCGAACCCGGCGAAGTCGAAACCGCACTGCGCAAACACCCCGGCATCACCGACGCGGTGGTGATCGCCCGCGACAACCGGCTCGTCGCCTACACCGTCCAGACCGAACCCGTCGACTGCCGCGCGTGGCTCAAGGACCTGCTACCCGACTACATGATCCCGTCCGCCTTCGTCACCATCGACGCAGTCCCGCTCACGCCCAGCGGCAAGATCGACCGGCGCGCACTGCCAGAGCCGCACGTGGAGACCGGGTCCCGGTACGTGCCGCCGAGCAGTCCGGTCGAGCAGGCGCTCACCGCCATCTGGAGCCAGGTCCTCGGTGTGGATCCGGTTGGCGTCGAGGACAACTTCTTCGAACTGGGCGGCGATTCCATCCTGACGATCCAGGTCGTCGCGCGGGCTCGCAAAGCAGGTTTCCTGGTGAGCGCCAAGGAACTCTTCGTGCACCAGACGATCGCCGCGCTCGCACCGGCCGTCACGGTCGCGGAGGCACAGCCCGACGATCGAGAACCAGTGGTCGGCGACGCCCCGCTCACCCCGATCCAGAGCTGGTTCTTCGGCACGCACGAGGCCAACCCGCACCACTACAACCAGTCCATGCTGGTCGAACTGTCCGACGAGCCGGACGAGGAAGCACTGTGCACCGCGCTCGATGCGCTGCTGGTGCACCACGATGCGTTGCGCATGCGGTTCGTGCGAGGTGACGACGGCTGGCGTCAGCACAACGCACCGGTCGAGCCGCAGCGGGTGCTCGTGCGCCGCGATCTGTCCGATGTGGACGAGCCGGAGCGGTGGGCCGTGATGGAGAAGATCGCCGACGACGTCCACGCGAGCTTCGACCTGTCGACCGGTCCACTGCTGAAGGCCGTTCTGTTCACCGGCGGGACGCCGTACCTGTTCCTCGCGGCGCACCACCTGGTGATCGATGGCGTCTCCTGGCGCGTTCTGCTGGAGGACCTCGAAATCGCGTATCGAGGTGACGACCTCGGCCCGAAGAGCACATCGTTCCGGGAGTGGGCCATCAGGCTCCGCGAGCACGTCGTCGACGGCGCACTGGACCACGAGCTGGACCACTGGTCCACCGCACTGGGCGGGTGCGCGCTGCCGGTGGACCACACCGAGCAGCAGCCCGGTACGCCAGGGGAATCCGTGTCCGTGCAGCTGTCCGAAACGGACACCGAAGCACTGCTCCGCGGAGCACCCGCCGCGTACCGCACCAGGATCAACGACGTGCTGCTCGCCGCGCTCGCGTGGAGCCTGTCCCGCTGGACCGGGCACCGCACGGTGTCCGTGGATCTCGAAGGGCACGGACGCGAGGAGGTGATCGACGGTGTCGACGTGTCTCGGACGGTCGGCTGGTTCACCACGGTCTTCCCGGTGGCGATCGAGGTTCCGGATGTGCCGGGCTGGCGCGAGCTGGTGAAGTCGGTGCGCCGCCAGCTGCGCGCGGTACCGGGCAACGGTTTCGGCTTCGGCGCGCTGCGCCACCTCGGCGGGCACCTGCCCGCCGGTCAGGAGCCCCAGGTCGCGTTCAACTACCTCGGCCAGTGGGACGGGACCTCAGGTGAGCCGGGAAGCGGCCTCTACCGCGCCGTGCACGGGTCGATCGGGCAGGACGCCGACCCGGCGGACCGGGGGTCGCACCTGCTGGAGATCGTCGGCAGCGTCGAGTCGGGACGGCTCGGGTTCACCTGGTACTACCAGCCGGACGTGCACGACCGGTCCACTGTGGAGGGTGTCGTGCACGACTTCGGCGACGCTCTGCGGCACATCGCGAAGGAGGTCCGATGACCAGGCCGCTGACCAAGAACCGGGACTACCGGCTGCTGTGGATCGGTCAGGCGCTGTCCGAGGTCGGCATCAGCGCGACGACCATCGCCCTGCCGTTGCTGGTGCTGGCGTTCACCGGCTCTCCCGGTCTCGCGGGCATCGTGCTGGGCGTGGACGCGGCCGCCCAGCTGGTCGCCGGGCTGCCGGCCGGCGCGCTGGTCGACCGTTGGGACCGCAAGAAGGTGATGCTCGCCTGCGAAGCCGCTCAGGCGGTGGCGATCGGCAGCCTCGTGGTCGCGCTCTGGTTCAACGCGCCCAGCATCGCGCACCTGATCGTCGTGGCCGTGGTCACCGGCGTCTGCACCGCGCTGTTCGAGCCGGCGGAGGAGGCTAGCCTGCCCCGCCTGGTGTCCGACGAGCAGCTGCCGACCGCCATCGCGTTGAACGAGGGGCGCAGCTATCTCGGTCGGCTGGCCGGAACCACACTCGGCGGATTCCTGTTCGCGCTGCGGACATGGCTGCCGTTCGGCCTGCAGGCCCTCACCCACATCGCGTCGTTCCTGCTCCTGATGTTCATCCGCATCCCCGGCCCCAGCCGCGAAACCCCGCCCCAGTCGAATCTTCGCCGCGAGGTGCAGGAAGGGCTGCACTGGATGTGGCAGCACCGCCTCATCCGAGTCATCGCGTTCTGCGCGGTCGGACTGAACCTGTTCTTCACGGCGTTCTACATCGTGATCATCGCCCTGGCACAGCAACGCGGCGTGCCGTCGGGCGAAATAGGCGTCATGGCCGCGATGTTCGGCGCGGGCGGCATCTTGGGTGCCTTCGTCGCTCCCCAGCTGCACCGCCTGCTCAAGCCGTACCTGTCGATCATCGGCGTGTTCTGGGCACTCGCCGTCCTGTGCCCGCTGGCGATCGTGATCCACAACGGCTATCTCATGGGCGCCGTCTTCGCGGCCATGGCCCTGCTGGCACCGACGGCGAACATCACGATCAGCACCTACCAACTCCTGCTGACCCCGGACGAGCTGCGCGGCCGGTTGAGCAGCGTGATGAACGTGGTGCTCGGCATCGCCGCCGTCACCGGCCCCGCACTCGGCGGGCTGCTCATGGAGGCGTTGCCCGGCAACCAGACAGTCCTGCTGATCAGCACCGCGATCGCGCTGATCGCGCTGCTGGCGACCGTCAGCCCGAGCCTGCGGAACTTCCCGCACCACGAAGAGACCGAAGAACGAGAGGACGCGCGCAAATGAGTGAGGACGCCCAGTACCAGGTGCTGCTCAACGACGAGGAGCAGTACTCGCTGTGGCCCGCCGACCGCGAGATCCCAGCGGGGTGGCGGCCGGACGGCTTCCGGGGCACGAGGGACGAGTGCACGGCCCACGTCGACGAAGTGTGGACCGACATGCGCCCGCGCAGCCTCCGCGAGGCGATGGCCGACCAGTCCTGAGGTCGGCCTTCCGGGTCTTGGACCACCAGAACGACTGGATCCGAGTCCCAGCCGCGAAACGCAGACCGGCTCCCTGCCGCTGGAGCGGCGGCGGGAGCCGGTCCGGTCAGGACATCCGGGTGGTCGTCGACCTCACGTCGGCGAGCTGCTCGGTCAACGAGGAGGAACCATGGCGGGCGCTCGTCGGTGGGTTCACCACCGGAGTCGCCTGTCGGCGGCACAACGTTGACCCAGCACCCTGAACTGCGAGCCGAATTCCGCACCAGGAGTTCAGTCGATCGGTCGATCACGACTCCTGCACGGAGGTGCCGATCTTGGAGCAGTCCTGCCGGCCACTTGGTCGGAGATGACCTCAGGCACGGGACACGGCTCCCCGTGCCCGAGGTCGTGGCTCGCGGCGCGACGATGGTGAAGAGTTCGTTCGTCTGCCGCACGCACGTGTGCTGCTGGACTCGAGCGCCTTCGGCGGTGCTGCCGAAGGCGACGTCGAGGCACTTGTCCGGTGCGTGCGCCGGGCGGATCTCGAACTGGCGGTGCGCGACTCTCCTGAGCTGGAAGCGCTGGTGCGGGTGGCCATTGCACCACCCCTGCTGCAGCGGGACCTGGTTGGCGGTGCTCGCCCTCCACACGTCGAGGCAGAGTCCGGTGCCAGCGGACTGGATCTTGTAGTTGCCATCGGTCTGGAGGTCGAGAAACCAGCGCTGCAGCCGTCCCTCGTTGACCACCTGGGCATCCATCGCTGCACGAACGCGCGCGTGTACGTGCTGTCGTTCCGACTCGCTCATGCCGCCGAGCACGCTCATCAGCATCTTGTGCGATGGGTTGCGGGCGTCGAACTTCCCGCCGAGTTCGGGGAACCCAGAGGTCGACTCCGCAGGCCTCGAACCGGGGTGCGATCAACGAGAACTGGTTGCCGAACCAACACCGCGTGCCTTCGCCGACCACAACGCCGGTCCAGCCCCGGTTGGGGTCCTTCAGCGCTTCCAGCAACCGCGCCGCATCGGGCCGTCGATCCCAGGGCACGGACCGCGACTGACCGACGTCGAAGAACTCCTCGACGATGGCTCCGCCGAGCGGCTCGACGAACTTCTGGGCGTTGCCGAACTGCCAGCCGCGCGACGTCTCCGGATCTTGGTCGTCCTCGGTCGAGCACCGGCCGCTGAATGCCAGCGTCCCGATTCCCTCGTCGATCATGCTTACTGCTTCGACGCCCCAGAGGCCTGCTCACCGCGGCCCTGCGCCCGGTACAGCTCAGCCGCCTCCTCCCAGGCCGCACGTGCCTCACCAGACCTGCCGAGTGCCGCGAGCGGGTCACCGAGCTTGGCGAGGCTGTTGGCCGCTTCGAGCAGGCTGCCCGTCGAACGCAGCAGCACGGCGGCGCGGCCCAGCTTGTCGACGGCCTCCAGGTGGTCGCCCGACCGGTGGGCGATCCAGCCGAGGCTGTCCAGCGTGTTGGCCTCGCCGTGGAGGTTGCCCGCCTCCCGGAACAGAGCAAGCGCGGCCGAGCAGTGCTCACGGGCGGTGTCGAGGTCGCCGGTCAGTGCGGCGAACCAGCCGACGTTGTTGGCGGCGCCGGCGGTCCAGGCCGGCACGCCCACCATCCGGAACAGCTCCAGCGACCTGACCGAGTGCGCCAGGGCTCGCTCGTCGTCTCCGCGCAGTGCGGTGGCCCGGGCGAGCACCCGGTGGACGTGCGCCTGCTGCAACGGGTCCTGGAGCTCCTCCGCCAGTTCGAGCGCGTGGCTCAGGTACCGGTCGGTGTCCTCGTGCAGCCCGAGGTCCGCACACACGTTGCCGAGCGTCCGGACGAACACCGCGCGGAGTACGGGGTGGGCCAGCTGCTCGACGGACTCCGTCGCGGCCAGCAGGACGGCGTGGCGGTCCCAGATCGGCGAACGCCGCGCCAGGAAGGTCTGCAGTGACCACGTCAGACCCCACGCGAGGAGGTGCCAGTCATGTGCGATCGCGGTGTCGTGCGCGGCCAGCAGGTTAGCGTGTTCGGTGCGGAACCAGGTGGTCGCGTCGTCCACACTGGACAGTCGGCACGGGTCTGGAGGGTAGAGGTCCAGCGCGTGTGAAGGGTCGATGAGGCGATCGGCCTCGATCGCGGTCCGGGTGTAGTGGTCGACGACTCGGCGCAGCGCTTCCAGGCGATGCGCCGGATCGATGTCGTGCACGGCCGCGTGGCCGCGGATGAGGTTGTGCATGCGGTAGCGGCCCTGCGCGCAGCGAGTGAGCAGCGACAGGGTTTCCAGCCGGTTCAGCAACGCGCGGGCCGCGACTGCGGTCAGCCCGAGCAGGTCCGCCGCCGCGGCCAGGCCGATGTCCGCTCCCGGCGCGATGCCGAGCAGCATCGAACGCCCGCAGCTGCTCGGGCGACAGGCAGCGCAGCGACCACGACAGCACAGCGGTCAGGCATGCCTCGGAATCGTCCTCATCCAGCGCGACCGGACCGAACTCGCGCAAGTCCTCGGCGAACCTGGCCAGGGGCATCTCCGGATGGGCCAGCGCGTCCCCGGCAAGAACGCTGAGCGCCAGCGGAAAGCCGTCGCACCGGACGATGAGGTCGCCCACCGCTGCCGGGTCGGCCGCGATCCGCGCCGAGCCGAGCCGGTCGGTGAGCAAAGCCCGGGATTCCGGGGCCTGCAGCCGATCCAGTGCGAGGTGCCGGGCGCCGTGCCCGGAGACCAGGCCGGGCAGCCGTCTGCGGCTGGTCACGACGACTGTGCAGCTCTCACCGCCCGGCAGCAGCGGCACGACCTGGGCGGTGTCGGCGGCGTTGTCCAGCACCAGCAGCATCCGCCGGTCCACCACCAGGCTGCGGAACAGCGCGGTCTGGGCGTGCAGGTCGGCCGGACATCGGTCTACGCCCAGCGCGTCGAGGAATCCTCGCAACGCGACCTCGGGTGGCATCGGCGCCGCCTCGGGGGCGAACCCCCGCAGGTCGACGAACAGCTGCCCGTCCGGGAAGCGTGCCGCGTTGCCGTGCGCCCAGTGCAACGCGAGCCACGTCTTGCCGATGCCGCCCGGACCGGCGATCGCGAAGATCCCCGGATGGCCCCCGAAGCGTTCCAGCGCATCGTGCCTGCCGACGAACGACGACGGCGCCCCTGGCAGCTGCCGTGGCACCACAACGGGTTCAGGGAACACGATCGAGTGAAAGGCTCGGAGTCCTCGGTGGACTATCACGCCGTGCTCGGCAGGTAGGAGTGCAGATCGGCCGGCAAGTCCTTGCGGTACTTG
>NZ_VSRL01000199.1 GCF_012184385.1 Lentzea indica | reverse complement strand
GCCGCCACCCCCACCGCCGCCGGCTCCGAAACCGGCGCCGGTCCCGACGCCCGCCCCGGTCGTTCCGCCGCCTCCGGTGACGACGGCGACCACACCGCCTTCCGTTCCGCCGCAACCGGTTCCGGTGCGTGCCGCGCGGCAGAAGCCCCAGCCCCGCAAGGACCTTCCGCTGGACGCCGAGACCACGCCGCTGACGAAGTCCCGCAAGTGGGTGATGGTGACGATCATCCTGGTGATGCTCGGCGCCGGTGCGGCCGCTGCTCGAGCCCGCGGATAAATCAGTTGGCGTGACGCGGCGGCGTCGCTAGCGTTGCCGACATGTTCTTCATCTGATGAAGCCCTGCAGCGCTCTTGACGCTGTCACGCCCTCTTGGCTCCGCGACTTGATGTCGCGATGGTGACCCTTCCGCGGGTCCTTCTCTCACGGCTGTCTTTCGCCGTGTCCTTGCACGCCCTCTTCGTGAGGAGGCTTTCGCATGACTGCCACCACCCCGCCAGAGCCGAACAACCGCGCTGCGCGCCGTGCGCAGAAGCGGGGCAAGCCCGACCAGAACACACACTTCCAGCTGCCGCAGCAGCGTGTTCCGGTAGTCCAGCCGCGCCAGTTCGTGACCCGTCGCCGCGGAGGATCCGCGTAGCCGACGCCGAACAGGCGCGACACCGCAGAGGACGCGTTCGCTCGAACGCGTCCTCTGCTCCCTTCGTGGTTTGATCTCCCGTTCTGTCCGGATCCGATCTAGCCTGAGGTGCTACCGGACCGACAGGATCGGAGGCGCCAGGTGAGGATCGCTGACGTTTTGCGGACCAAGGGATCGGCGGTCGCGACGATCGACCCGGACGCACCTGTGTCCGAACTGCTCAGAGCGCTCGCCGAACACAACATCGGCGCGATCGTCGTCGTCGGCTCTTCCGGCGTGGCGGGGATCGTGTCCGAGCGCGACGTCGTGCGACGGTTGCACGAAGTCGGCGCTGAACTGCTGTCTTCTCCGGTGTCGGCGATCATGACCGCCGACGTGTTCACCTGCTCGCCGTCGGACACGGTGGACAGCCTTACGGTCGTGATGACCGAACGGCGTTTCCGCCACGTGCCTGTTCTGTCTGACGGGAAGCTGGTCGGGATCGTCAGCATCGGCGATGTCGTGAAGAGCCGTATCGGGCAGCTGGAGCAATCGCAGGACCAGCTGCAGGCGTACATCATCCAGGGCTGACCGCGCCGGCCTTCTGGGTCACCGTGACTACGCTTGATCAGGTGAAGCCTTCTGTTGGTCAGCCTGAACTGGTCGAGGTCGCGCCAGGAGTCCACGCCTACATCCAGCCCGACGGGTCCTGGATGATCAACAACACCGGCGTGGTCGTCGGCTCCGACGACTCGCTGCTGCTCGTGGACACCACGTCCACCGAGACGCGCAACCGTGCGTTGTTCGCCTCGGTGGCGTCGGTGTGCAGTTCTGATCCTCGCTACGTGATCAACACCCACCACCACGGCGACCACACCTACGGCAACTGGCTCGTGCCCTCGTCGACCTCGATCGTCGGCCACGAGGCGTGCCGCGAAGAGTTGCTCGCCGCTGGACTGATCGCCTCTCAGGTGCTGACCGGCCCGGACTACGGCCACCTCGAGGTCCGCCCGCCGTCGCTCACCTACACGTCGTCCTTGACGCTGCACCTCGGCACGCGCGTCGTCGAACTGCACCACCCCGGTCCGGCACACACCCGTGGCGACTCCGTCGTGTGGCTGCCCGCCGAGCGCGTCCTGTTCACCGGCGACCTGGTCTTCGCTGGCGGTCAGCCGTTCCTCGCCGAGGGCAGCATCAACGGCTACCTGTCCTCGCTCGAGTTCCTGCGTTCGTTCGGCGCCTCGGTCGTGGTGCCCGGTCACGGTCCGCTACTGCGCGGCGATGAAATCAACCGAGTCCTCGACGATCTGGTCGCCTACACGACCTACCTTTCCGAGCTCGCGTCGTCCGGCCACGCCGTCGGCAAGACCCCGATGGAGGTCGTCCGCGAGGCAGGGGAGTCGCGCTTCTCGGCATGGCAGGAGTCCGAGCGCCTGGTCGGCAACCTCCACCGCGCCTACCACGAACTCGACGGCAAGCCCCTCTCCGAACGCCTCGAGCTGCCCCGCGTCTGGATGGACATGATGGAGCTGCACGGCGGCCCCATCGCCTGCCACGCCTAGCCCAAACTGATATATCGGATCAACAACCCCGCTGACCTGCCGCTTAGCAATGAGTCTTTGGACGACGACGTCCAAAGACTCATTGCTAAAGCAGCATTCACGTTTCAGACGGCCTGGTCGATGCCGGGCGGTTCGGGGACGTTCTCGGTCTTGGTGCCCGACGGCATCGCCCACATGAAGGCGCGCATCATCGCGTACTGGAACTTCAGGCCGGTGCCGACGTCGCCAGACTCGACGACCTGCTTGAGTGCGGCGAGGATGCCCTTCCAGGTGGTGTCGACCTTGTCGAGCCGCTTGACGCCCTCGGGCCAACCGGAGTTACGCAGCGTGACGCGTGTGCCGCCGTCGACCTCTTCCAGCTCCCACGAGACGACGGTCCACGGGTCGTCGCGCATGGTGAGCCGTTGCGTGTGGGAAAGCAGTCGCGGCGGGTCGACCTCGATGACGCGGCCGACGACGAAGACCCGTTTGCCGTCGGTCGACCGGTAGTACAGCGGCGCGCCCGGCTCGAGCGCGGAGTCGAGAACGGCGTCCATCATGGCGCGCTGCTTGCCGTCGAGTCTGGTGATCTCGGCCCACACCTTCTCGATGGGCGCGGCGATCACGATGCTGTGCAACAGCTCGGTGCCTGGTTCAGCCAACGTCCTCATCCTCCTGTCCGGCGCTCTCGACCGTGTGCTTCAGTCCGACCAGCGCCGCTGCCCAGTCCTGCTCGTAGTGCGCGACCCACCGCTGGTGGATCTGCTGGATGGGTACGGGATTCAGGTGGTTGACCCGCTTCCGGCCCCGCGGCTCCACGAGCACCAGATCGGCCTCCCGGAGCACACCGAGGTGCTGCATGACGACGTGCCGGCTGGTCTCCAGCGCCTCCACCATCTCGCCCGTGGTGCGCGGACCGGTGCGCAGGACGTCGAGGATCGCGCGCCGCAGCGGGTTCGCGAGGGCGCGCCAGACGGCGTCATCATCATGTGGCATCTTCATTACGTAAGGTTTTTAACACCTAACGTGTCACAAGTCGAGACCGTGTCTCGTCCGTAGGGCATGAGCACTCTTCGCGCAGGTCTCGCGTTCCTCGCCCTGGCCGAGGGGATCGTCGGCGGCTGGTCACTGCTCGCCCCGCAGAGCTTTTACGACGACTTCCCGCTGCCGTCGAACCCGTGGGTCGCCTACTTCCCGCCGTTCAACGAACACCTGCTCCGGGACTTCGGCGCGCTCAACCTCGCGTTGTGCGCGGTGCTTGTCTTCGCGGCGGTGACGATGGAGCGCAGGCTGACCCAGGCCGTGCTGGTCGGCTACGTGGTGTTCGCTGTCCCCCACCTGGTTTTCCACCTGAACCATCTGTCGCACATGCCGTTCGCCGACCAGGTCGGCAACGTCGTCTCGTTGGTCGCCGCCGTGTTGATCCCGTTGGCGCTACTGCCGTTGACCCTGAAGATTGACAGCAAGGTCGGCCGATGATGTGATCACGCCCGCACCGGAGCTGGTGCAGACCATTTCCCTAAATCCGCCGCCATGGATGTTGGGGAGGAACGAGCGTGGAGATCTCTCGGCGTTCGGCGTTGATCGGTGGCGCGGCGGCTGTTCCGCTGCTCATGGCTGGTTCCGGGTCGGCGCAGGCGGCCACCTGGAAGCTCAAGTGGAGCCCGCAGGCGAACAAGGACGGTCTCGGCGCCTTCGAGGGCGTCGAGGACGACCGGGCCGGCTCCCATCCGGGCACGAAGCACATCTACGTGTCGGGCAGCGACTACCGGTTCGACATGCACACTCGCGACCGGGACACCTCGACCGACCGGCAGCGCAACGAGGTCCGCGGTATGAAGGCCGGCGGCCAGAACATTGACGTCGGCAACGGTGAGACGTGGAGGTGGACCTACTCCATGTTCATCCCGAGCTCGTTGAAGTCGACGACGTCGTTCACCCACATCATGCAGACGAAGATGCCCGGCCTCGGCTCCTCGCCCGTGACGGTCATGTCGTTGCGCCGCACCGGCGGTGTGCAGAAGATCGAGTTCAAGATAACCGAGGGCAACGTGCTCGTCGGCAACGTCGACCTCGAGCCGCTGCACAACAAGTGGATCGACACCGAGGTGGAGATCAAGGTCGGCAACGGCACTGGGCGCGTCCGCTGGGTCGTACGCGAAGGTGGCCGCACTGTGCTCGACGCGACGAAGAACGACGTCGACACATGGCTTGACGACCGGTTGCGCCCGAAGTGGGGCCTCTACCGCTCGCTCGGCGACACCTCAGGCTCGCTGCAGAACTGCTACCTGCTGCTGCGCAACCTCAAGGCCTATAAGTTCGAATGATGCTGCACGACGTCACCGACGCCACGCACCAATATATTAGTTTGCTCGACGGTGACCAGCGCGAACACGCCGTTCGCGCGGTCACCGACGACGACCTCAGGCACCGCTGGGCGTATACACCCGGTACACGACCTGGCCTCGTGCTCGGCGAGCTGCGGCGGGACCAGCGCAAAGCCCTCCACGGCATGCTCGCGACCGTGCTCAGCCCTCACGCGTATGCGCAGGCCGCAACGGTGATGGCACTGGAGGACGTGCTCGACCACCGGGAGGGCGGGAACCGCGACCGCCACAACGGCGACTTCTGGACGGTGCTCTTCGGAACGCCCAATGGCGACGAACCGTGGGGATGGCGTGTCGAGGGGCACCACCTGTCCGTGAACGTCGTCGTCGCCGACGGCCGCGTCTCGGCGACACCGTTCTTCCTCGGCGCGAACCCCGCCCGCGTCACCTACCGCGGCCGCGTCGTCGGCCAGCCGTTGCGCCTCGAAGAGGAGCTCGCCCGCGAACTCCTCGACCGCATGGGCCCGACTGCCCGCAGCCTCGCCGTCGTGTCGGACACCGCGCCACACGACATCCGCAGCGGCAACTCTCCGCGCGTCAGCCCGTCCGAACCGGTCGGCGTGACGCCGGCGCAGCTTGGCAAGTCCGCTGGCGAACTGCTCGTCGATATCGTCCGCTTCTACGTCGACAGGCTCGCGTTCGAACTCGCCGACGAGGAGTTCGCGCGGATCGACCCGGAACGCCTGCACTTCTCGTGGGAAGGCTCGCTACGCCGCGGCGAGGGCCACTACTACCGCGTCCAGGGCCCGGAACTGCTCATCGAGTACGACAACACAGCCAACGAGGCCAACCACGTCCACACCGTCTGGCGACGTCATTCCGGTGACTTCGGTGACGACCTCCTCACCACTCACTACGGCGCGTCACGGCACACTGTCGTCCGTGGAGTGGCCCAGAACGGTTGACGACGCCATCGCAACGCAAGAACGCCTGCGCACCCAGGTGATCACCACCAGTGCCCCTGACCTGCGCATAGACACCGTGGCAGGCCTGGACGTCGGCTACCGTAGCAATGACACAGTTGCGGGCGTCTGCGTGGTGTTCGATGCAAAGACGCTGGTCTCCTCGACGAAGTCGTCGTCGAGGACACGACGGACTTCCCATATATCGCCGGGCTCTTCGCGTTCCGGGAGATGCCGGTGCTGCTACGCGCCCTCGATCGGGTGACCGTCAAGCCAGACCTGTTGGTCGCGGACGGTCAGGGCCTCGCGCACCCGCGCCGGTTCGGGCTGGCGTGTCATCTCGGCGTGCACACCGGCATTCCGAGCATCGGCGTCGCGAAGAACGCGATGGGCACGTTCGAGCAGCCCGGCCATGCTCGCGGGTCGATGAGCGACCTCGTCATGGACGACGAGGTCGTCGGCAGGGCGTTGCGGACGCAGGACGGCGTGAAGCCTGTCTTCGTGTCCGTCGGCCACAAGATCGACCTGGACCGGGCGTGCGCGGAAGTGCTGCGCCTCGCCCCGCGTTACCGGCTGCCGGAGACGACCCGCCGCGCGGACGCACTCACGCGGCAGGCTGCTTCGTCGGCGTGAAGCTCAGCAGCACGAGCAGGATCGCGCCGCAGACCAGCGCGATGTCCGCGACGTTGCCGACGAACCAGCCGTTGTAGTCGAGGAAGTCGACGACGTGTCCGCGTGCGAAGCCCGGCGGCCGGAACAGCCGGTCGAGCAGGTGCGTCGTCGCGCCGCCCAGCATCAGCGCGAGTGCGGCCGCGCGCAGCTTGGTCTGCGGCTGCAAGCCGTACCGCGCGAGCAGCACGACGGCGACGGCCGCGACGATGGTGAAGATCCACGTCGACCCCGCGCCGATCGAGAACGCGGCACCGGGGTTGTAGAGGAGCCTGAGCTGCAGGAACTCCCCGAGCACGGGAATGGGCGCGCGGCCGGTCAGCGCGCTCTCGGCCCAGAACTTCGTGGCCTGGTCCAGCAGCAGCACGAGCACGGCGATGCCCATCACGAGCGGCACGCGGCGAGAGGTGGTGGTGTCCATTTGCGGACGAGCGTAGTTAAGAACGCCACCGCTCGGCATCAGGCCTTGCTCACACGCTGAACGCTGCGTCGTCGTCGACATCGATCGCGGCGAGGAACTCCTCCTCCAACGTCCCCGACCGTTCGTCGGTGTCGTAGTCGACGCAGATCCGCCACCGTCCGTCGGTGCATCGCGCATATGTGTGGAAGCGCCCGTAGAACGCGCGTTGGTCACCGTCAGCGCGCTTCGACACGATCTGGAAGATGCCGCGCTCGCTCGCGAGGTCGTCCGCCGCGATGCGCTCGACGAACCGGAACGAGATGGTCACAGAGCTGCCGCGGTCCGCAAGCTCGGCGAACCACTTCTCCATCTGGTCCGAGTAGTCCGCGAACCCGGACACCTGCTTCGCCGGACCGCCCGCGCGGATCAACACCGGAGCGTGCAGGTCCAGGAACGCCGGCGCGTCCAGCTTCGCGTAGGCGAACCGGAACGGGTGCCAGATGTCGTTGTTGAGCTGCCGCAACAGGTCGGTGTCCACGTCTTCAGAAGCTAGCGGGACACCGGCCTGAATATCACTCACTGTTCCATTGCGGCGTCGACGTCAGAATCCGGAGCGGTCATCGCGCGCGGAAAGCCCCAGACAAGAACGGGTGGGTGTCGACGATCTTGCGTGCGACGTTGACGGAGTCGACGAGCGGGTGCAGCGCGATCGCCTTCACGGCTTGCGCGCGTTCGCCGCTGATCGCCGCCTGGATGGTGGCACGTTCGACGACCTTGAGCGTCATGACGAGTCCGACGTCCTCGCCGGGTACCTGGCTGACCGCGACAGGCCGCGCGCCGTTGGCGTCGACTCCGTCGAGGTCGTGCAGCACGACCTCGGTGACGCGGCCGGGCGATCGATCCATCAGCAGTGCGCGATATACCAGTGGCACGTGGAAGCCGCCGCCGCTCAGGATGACCAGCTTCATGCCTCAACCTCGCCCATTCCGGCCTCTCCTGCAGTACGAGCCGCGTCGTCGGACCGTACATTTCAGGTGCGGTGCATGACGAATTGCTGGAGGCCGCGTGACCGGACAGCTGTGGATTCTTCCGGCGGTACGGACAAGTCGAACTGCCGGTGGTGCAACCGGCGCTCGCGTTCCTCAGGATCTTCACGTTCATGAGCGCGCGGAACGACTACCTGCATCGTGGTCGTCAACCTGGGCGGCTGGTGTCGCAGGCAGCGTTGGCCCAGCTCAGCCGCACGTACGACACGGCCGGTGATCCTGCTGCTGATCGTCTTCCTCGTCGGCGCAGGCGATCTCATCGCAGATCTCGCAAAGGGTGCCGTGCGCGACTGAACTGTGATACAAAGAATGGCTTTGTATTTTCGGAATGAATTTTCCGGGAAGACAGAACTATTGTATCACAGGGGGCAAGGTGTTGGCGAGCGAACAGGCACGGATCACCTCTCTGTATGAAAAGCTCGATCAGGAACGGAACAAAGCGGCCGCCAACCTTGCGGCCGCGCTGCGGGACACCACCACCCAGAGGCTGGACCGCGAAGCCGCTGTCGAGGTGCTGACCAGAGATGTCGGGAAGTACCGCGCGGCGGAGGAGGGGTTGGTCTTCGGCCGCATCGACTCGGAGAAAGGCGACTGCGCCTACATCGGGCGGGTCGGGTTGTTCGACGACGACTTCGAACCATTGCTGCTGGACTGGCGCGCACCCGCCGCCCGGCCGTTCTACACGGCGACCGCCGCGAACCCGGAAGGCGTCGTACTGCGGCGGCACTTCCGGGTTCGTGACCGCGAGCTGCGCGACTTCCACGACGACGAACTGCTGACCGACACGACCGCATTGCTGGACGCTCTCAACGCGCCGCGGACTGCCACGATGCGCGACATCGTCTCGACCATCCAGGCCGAGCAGGACGAGATCATCCGCTTCTCGGGCCCCGGCGTGCTGGTGATCGAGGGTGGTCCCGGCACCGGCAAGACCGCCGTGGCCCTGCACCGCGTGGCATACCTGCTGTACACGCGCCGTGAACGCCTGTCGCGGCACGGTGTGCTGATCGTCGGCCCGAACACCGGTTTTCTCCACTACGTCGGCGACGTCCTGCCGTCGCTGGGGGAGACCGACGTCGTGTTCGCGACGCCCGGCGAGCTCTACCCCGGCGTCATCACCGACGTCGAGGACAGCCCGTCGTTGCAACGACTGAAAGGCGATATATCAGTTTTGGGCCTGCTGGCCGTCGCCGTCGCCGACCGGCAGGAGCTTCCCGGCGAACCCATCGAGATCGAGTTGGAGGACGTCGTCGTGCCGCTCGACGCGCACGTCGCCGCCCTCGCTCGCGAGAAGACGCGCTACTACGGACTGCCGCACAACGCCGCCCGCAAGTACTTCTTCCTGGCCCTCGCGGAGGAGCTCGTCGCGCCGGCGTTGCGGCTGATCGGCGTCGACTGGCCGGAGATCGAGGAGGACGTGCGCCACGAACTCCGCCACAGCGCCGAGTTACGCGACGCCGTCGACAGGTTGTGGCCTCAGCTCACGCCGGAGCGGTTGCTCGCCGACCTGTACGCGGGCCGGTGCTTCCGGATCGGTGCGCCGGAGCTGTACCGGGAAAACGCTGAGGCGTGGACGGTGTCCGACGTGCCGTTGCTCGACGAACTCGCCGAACTGCTCGGCTCGGACGGCTCGGCGGAACGGACGGCGAGACGTGAGAGGGAGGAACAGCTCATATACGCCCAGGGCGTCATGGACGTCCTGTCGATCGACAAGCGCGCCGACAGCGACGAGTACATCGTTACCGACTTCGTCAATGCTGAGGTGCTGGCCGCCCGGCACGAGGTGCGGGACCACCGCTCCCTCGCCGAACGCGCCGCCGCCGATCGCACCTGGACGTACGGCCACGTCGTCGTCGACGAAGCGCAGGAGCTGTCCGCAATGGACTGGCGCGTGCTGCTGCGCCGATGCCCCAACCGGTCCATGACCGTTGTCGGCGACCTGGCCCAGCGTCAGGCCGCGGGTGGTGTCCGGAGCTGGGGTTCGGTGTTCGACCGGTTCACCTACCGCCGGCTCGAGGTCAACTACCGCACGCCCGCGGAGATCATGGCCGTCGCCACGCCGGTGCTGAAGCTCGTCGACCGCGACGCGGCGGCACCGGTGTCGGTGCGCAGGACCGGCGTGCGTCCGTGGGCCCGCCGCGTAACTGATATATCGGCGGCCGTGCGCGACGAGCTCGACGCACACGCTGACACACGCAACGGACGCACGATCGCCGTCATCGGCGACGGCTGGATGTCGCCGCGCGCGTCGAAGGGGCTCGAGTTCGACGTCGTTCTCGTCGTCGAACCGCAACGCATGTCGCCCAGCGAGCTGTACGTGGCGTTGACGAGGGCGACGCAACGGCTCGGCGTGCTGCACACCGAGCCGTTGCCGCGTCACCTAAGAGGTCTCCTCTGAGACCCAGGCGAGGTAGTCGTCGTTACCGCCGACCACAGGGGTGACGATGACCTCGGGCACGTCATAGGTGTGATGCGCCTTGATGTGCGCGACGAGTTCGTCGGCGCGGATGGCGGACGTCTTGACGACGCACTGCCACTCCGCGTCGACGCGCACCTCACCGTTCCACCGGTAGACACTCCGGATCGGCACGATCTGCACGCATGCGCCGAGCCGTGCGTCGACGATGCCCTTCGCCAGGGACTCCGCGGCCTCGGCGGAGTCGACGGTCGTCGTCACCACGCTCGCACCTGTCATAGGGCGTCGATCTCCTTCAGCAACTGGTCCTTCGTTTCGGCCGGTGCGTAGGACGCGCGCACAGCGGCCCGTGCGAGGCCGGCGAGCTCGTCGCGGCCAAACCCGAACCGCTCGTGGCACAACAGGTACTCGCGGTCGAGATCGGTGTGGAACATGCCAGGGTCGTCGGTGCTGATCGTCACCGGCACCCCGGCGTCCAGGAGCCGCGGCAAGTGGTGCTCGTCCAGCGACTTCACCGCGCCGGTGCGGATGTTCGACGTCGGGCACACCTCGACGACGACGCCCTCGTCGGCGAGATGCCGCAACAGCTCGGGATCCTGCACCGCGCTGACGCCGTGCCCGATCCGTTCGGCACGCAGATCGCGCAGCGCGGCCCAGATCTCGCTGGGCGGCGTCGTCTCACCGGCGTGCGGCACCATGTGCAGCCCAGCGTCGCGCGCCAACGCGAACGCTTCCCGGAACTTCGCCCTCGGGGAGTCCGACTCGAACCCGCCCAGTCCGAACCCGACCAGCCCTTCCGGCCGGTAGTCGGTCGCGAACCGCGCGCTCGTCATGCCCCAGTCGCGGTCCCAGACGCCGGGCACGTCGAAGATCCACTGCAACGCCACGCCGTGCACCGCGAGAGCTTCGTCGCGTCCGGCCGCCAGTGCCTCGACGAGTTCGTCGGGCGCGATGCCCGCTCGGAGGTGGCTCGTCGCGCTGATCGTCAGCTCTGCATATCGGATATTGGTTCGCGCGGCGTCGCGGGCGTAGCCGACGACGAGGGTGCGGACGTCCTCGCCAGTGGTGACAAGGTCGTTGACGACGCCGTACACGTTGATGAAATGCCGGAAGTCCGTGAACTCGTAGAACTTCCGCAGCGCGGTCTCGTCGGTCGGCACCGGCCCGTCGGGGTGGTTGCGGGCGAGCGCGAGGACGGTGTCGAGGGAAGCCGCGCCCACGAGGTGGACGTGCAGCTCGGCCTTCGGCAGCGCGCGGACGAAGTCGGAAATGTGCACGGCCCATGCTCTCAGGTCAAGAGCCGTTCGACGGGTGACATGTCTTGCAGTCAAGGGGAAGGGTGCAGGGCGAATCCCTGTCCCCGGCTTCCGCATTGGGGGTGCCTCGTGAGGGGCGCACGAAGAGTCGCACTGCTGACCGCGGTGCTCGTTCTGCCATTCCTGCCCACTACGGCCCAAGCCGCTGAGGGGCCGGTGTTCAAGGACGGCGAGGCGCAACCCGTCTTCGATCCGAAGGACGTGGTGAAGGAGAGCCTCTGGGTCCGTGCGCCGGTCGACAGCGACCGCGACGGCAAGGACGACGAGGTCTACACCGAGGTCGTCCGTCCGCGCGCGACAGAACGCGGCCTCAAGGTGCCGGTCGTCTACATGGTCAGCCCGTACTTCTCGGGCGGCAACGACGTCGCCAACCACAACGTCGACGTCGAGCTGTATGTGCCCGACAAGCGCAACGGTCGTCTGCTGAAGTCCTCCTCTGACGAACGCATCACCGCCGCCCTCGGCCCGAACCCGATCACCTCGGCTCGTTACGAGGCCTACTTCATCGCGCGCGGATATGCCGTCGTCTACGCCGAATCGCTTGGCACGGGCAAGTCGACGGGTTGCCCGACCACGGGCGACGTCAACGAGACGATCGGCGCGCGTGTCGTCGTCGATTGGCTCAACGGTCGTGCTTCTGCGCGCACCGCAACGGGCGAGGCCATCAAGGCGACCTGGTCGACCGGCAAGACCGGCATGATGGGCGTCTCCTACAACGGAACGCTGCCCAACGCCGTCGCCTCCACTGGTGTGCGCGGTCTGGAAGCCATCGTGCCGATCGCCGCGATCTCCAGCTGGTACGACTACTACCGCGCTGACGGGGCCGTCGTCGCGCCCGGCACGTTCCAGGGCGAAGACGCCGACGTGCTCGCCGAATACGTGTACACGCGCGCAGACAAGGAAATCTGCAAGCCGATCATCGCCGAGATCGCGAAGGATCAGGACCGCATCACCGGCGACTACAGCAGGTTCTGGGACAAGCGGAACTACCTCAACGATGTCCGCAAGGTGCGCGCGGCCGTGCTGGCGGTCCACGGGCTCAACGACTGGAACGTCAAGATGACGCACGTCGAGCAGTGGTACTCGGCGTTGAAGAAGGTCGGTGTGCCGCAGAAGATCTGGCTGCACCAGTCAGGGCACACGGACGCCGACACGCTCCGCTCGGTCGAGTGGCGGCGCACGCTGAACCGCTGGTTCACCCAGTACCTCTGGGGTCATCGCAACGGCATCGAAAAAGAGCCGAAGGCGACGCTGCAGCGCGAGGACAAGACGTGGGTCGACGAGAAGGACTGGCCGGCTCCCGGCACGTCCGACGTGCGACTGCGACTGTCCGCGGGTGGATCTGCCAAGGGCGGTCTCGGGATTCGTCCCGGGCACGGCGTGGAGAAGCTGACCGACGACGCGACGAAGACGGCGGAGTCGTTGATCGACCAGGCGACCTCGCCGAACCGCCTGTCCTACACCTCGGAGCCGACGCAGAAGCCGTTGCGGCTGTCCGGAAAATCGACCGCGCACCTGCGGATCGCGTTCGACCGGCCCGCGGCCAACGTGACGACGCTGCTCGTCGACCGCGCTCCGGACGGCAAGTCGCACGTCATCACGCGCGGCTCGACCGACCCGCAGAACAGGGAGCGGCCGAACAAGACGTCGCCGATCAAGCCCGGCAAGTTCTACGACGTCGACGTGCCGATCGTGCCGGACGACTACATCCTGCAGACCGGTCACCGGCTCGAGTTCGTGCTGATCTCCAGCGACTACGACTACACGCTGCGCCCGAAGCCGGGTGCCGGCCTGTCGCTGGACCTCGCCCGGACCTCGGTGGAGCTGCCGGTCGTGGGCGGCTGGCGCGCTGTGTTCCAGGCGTTCTGACGTGATGGCGCGCTTCGGTCCCTGATCGTCTGGGGACCGAAGCGCGACAACCTAGCACCCACCCCCGACAGAACCCCGGTTCCGAGCGGCCCAAGATCTCAACCTGTCCACACCCGCTGACTTGTCCACAGCCTGGCTGCCGGCCCGGCTGACCTCCCCGTCCAACCCGCCACAGTGGGCCCATGCCCACAACCCTCCCGAAACCGATCCGCGTCCGTGACGCCGGCGATCTCTACGCCGCGATCCCGCACCTGATGGGGTTCCACCCGGCCGACTCGCTCGTCGTGCTGGTGCTGAAGGACCACCTGATCAGCATGACCATGCGCGTCGACCTGCCGCGTCCACGACATAGAGGCCTGCTTGCGGCCCAGTTGGAAGCGCCGCTGCTCGAACAAGGCGCCACGGACGTGATCCTCGTGGTTGTGTGCGCTCCGTCGGAGAATATGCCTGAGGAACTGCCGCACGAACCGCTGGTCACCGCGCTGAGGCACGAGTTGGGTGGCGTGGGCATCGAAGTCGTCGAGGCTGTGTGGCTGCCGTCGTGCCAGAAGGACGCGCCCTGGCTCTGCTATCTCGACATCGACTGCCACGGTTCGTTGCCGGATCCCCAGCTGTCCGCTGTCGCCGCCGCATCGGCGCACGACGGCCATGTGACGTTCGAGTCGCGCGCGGCCATGGCCGCGATCGCCGCGCTGGATCCGCCCGAGGCGCTGGAACGCCGATCCGCGTTGCTCGACGAGCTGGTGGCGAACTCGGGAGAGCCTGATCCGAGCACCGAACTGCATCGGGTGCGCGACGCGATCGACGCCGTGGAAGAGCGCAAGGGACCGTTGCCGGACGCGGAGATCGTCGCGTTGGCGAGGGCCTTGGCGGTGCCCGAAGTGCGGGACGCGAGCATGGGCTTCGCGGCGCTGTCCAAGTTCAGGCTGGCTGAACGGCTGTGGCTCGAGCTGACCAGGTCGTGCCCGGCACCGGAACGCGCGGAGCCCGCATGCCTGCTCGCGTTCTACGCCTACCAGCGCGGCGACGGCGGAATCGCGTCCATCGCGCTCGACGCGGCCGAGGCCGCTTGCCCCGGCCACTCGCTGAGCAAACTCCTCCGCGCCGCCGTCAGCGCCGCGTTTCCACCGGAAGAGATGCGGGCGCTGTCCGCCAGGTACATGGACAGCGCCCGCCAGTTGCTTGCCCGCTCTCAGAGCAGTTCGGGCCGTTCCCAGTCCTGATCCAGGACGTGCTCGGCCAGGAACGCCCACACCGTCTCGTACCAGACCCGAGAGTTTCCGGGGGTGAGGATCCAGTGGTTTTCGGTTGGGTAGTACAGGTATTTCGCATTGACCCCGTGGCGGACGAGGTCGAAGTACAGCCGATGCCCCTCACCGATGGGAACCCGGTAGTCCTTGTCCCCGTGGATGACGAGCATCGGGGTCTTGATGTCGGCGACCCGCAGGTGCGGGGAGTTGGCCAGGATCCGCTCCGGCTGGGTGAGGGGGTCGCCCATCTCCCGCATCCAGAAGTAGGAGCTGTCGGTGCCACCGGAAAACGCGTCGAGGTGCCACAGGGACGCATGGGTGACGATCGCGCGGAACCGGTCGGTCTGGGTGGCGATCCAGTTGGCCATGTAGCCGCCGAACGAACCGCCCATGGCCGCGGTCCGGGAGGCGTCGATGTCGGCTCGCTCGACCGCGACGTCCGTGATGGCCATGAGGTCGGTGTAGGGCTCCGCGCCCCAGCGGCCCCAACCGGCCTTGATGAAGTCGGGTCCGTACCCGGTGGACAGAGCCGGATCGGGCAGCAGGATGGCGTAGCCGCGAGCGGCCATCAGCCACGGGTTCCAGCGCCAGGTCCAGCCGTTCCAGCTCATGACCGGACCGCCGTGCACCCACAGGACCAGCGGGGCGGGCGCGTCGGCGGAGGCGCCTTCCGGCAGCACCAGCCAGGAGCGGACGGTCCTGCCGTCGGCGACGACCGTGGAGATCTCGGTGAGGGTGCCGGGCACCGAGACGATGGCACCGGGCGCGCGCAGCCGTTCTGGATCCTGGTCGGCTCCGGTGGCGGCGAACCGCACGGGCTGTGGCGGGTGGTCGATCGAGTTGCGCAATGCGTACAGCGTCTGACCGTCCGGGCTCACGACCAGGTCGCTGTAGTAGCCCGAGAGCGTCAGCTTCGTGATCTCGCCGGTCGCCAGGTCCAGCCGCCAGATCGGCTGGTGACCGAGGTGGCTGGCGGCGAAGAAGACCGCCGACCCGTCCGGGCTCACCACCGGGTGGTCCGGCTCTTCCTGGAAGTCGGGCGCCAATGGCGTGATCGAGTCGCCTGCCAGATCAATGCGCACAAGATCACGCCGGTATGGGGAGTCCGGAGTGGACTCGCGGAACCGGATCGCGATCACGGCGGTGGAGTCCGGCGTGAACGCGGCATCGGAGAAGGAGAAACCGTCCTCGGAGGCGATGGCCCGCGACGTGCCACCCTCGGTGGCCACGAGCCGCAGTTCGATCCGGCGGCCGTAGGAGGCGCTGACGTCCACGGCGTGGCCGTGAACGGCCCACTTCCCGTCTGGGCTCAGCGCGATGTCCTCGTCGCTGAGCCTGCTTTCGGAGTCTTCGCTGAGAGTGGCGACCTTCTCGGTGCGGATGTCCGCGAGGGGAGCCGAGAACAGGCGTGGGTAGGCCGGGCCGAGGTCGGCGTCCCAGTACCGGATCGGGTACGACTCGTGCAGGATCGCTGTCACGCCGGCGTCCTCGCGGGCCTTGCGTTTGGCGTCGTCCTGGTCACCGAACTCCGTGAAGCGGTACGCGGACGACGTGAACAGCACCGTCTCGCCCGCGGCACGCAGGTGACCGACTCCGCCTCCCGGCCGCAGGACCTCGGTGGCCTCACCGTGGACCGGAAGCCGCCACAGCGCCTTCTGCTCCTTGGTCTCACCCGGCTTCGCGAGCGGGTCCGGGCGCGCCGACAGGAACAGCAGCGATCCGTCCGGTGCGAACACGGGGGAGGAATCGCCTTTGGCGGAGCGGGTGAGCCGGATGGCCTCCCGCTCGCCGGAGGGGTCGACCTCCCACAGAGCGCCTTGCCACGTCTTGCCGTCCGGGGCGAGCGAGGAGACGACCGTGACGAGTCGCGTGCCGTCCGGGGACAGCGCGAGCGACGCGAGCCGAGGGGTGGCGTTGTAGCTCTCGAAGGAGGCGAAGTCGGTCATCCCGGTTCAGGCTCCGTGCCTAGCGCGGGTGAACTCCCACGCGTCGCGGACGATGCCGGTGATGTCGGCGCGCTCGGGCTTCCAGCCGAGGTCCGTGCGGGCCCGCTCGGCGGAGGCGACCAGGACGGCCGGGTCGCCGCGCGCCG
>NZ_VSRL01000198.1 GCF_012184385.1 Lentzea indica | reverse complement strand
GCCGCGGGGCTGGCGCTGCTCGGGTTCGGGTGGTCGGCGGGCCTGGTGTCGGGGTCCGCGCTGCTGACGGAGTCCGTGCGGGTGGAGGCAACAGGCCGGCCGCGCAGGCTTGTCCGATCTGGTGATGAACGTCGGTGGCGCCATTGGTGGTGCCGTGTCCGGGATCGTCGTGACGGCGTGGTCGTACGCGGCGCTCGGGCTGATCGTGGGGTTCACCGCGCTGCCGCTGCTGATCGTGTGCCTCTTCGCATCCCTGCGCAGGACCGCCAGCTAGGGTCTTCCGGTGCGCATCACCATGTTCCGCAAACTCATGGCGGGGGAGTTCGGCCAGGTCAGGGCGGAGATGATCGCCCAGGACCACGTGCTGTCGTCGCTGGGAGGCCGTACCGCGAACGAGGCGCTGGAGGCGGGAACCGGCGCCAAGGAAGTCTGGCTCGCGGTCTGCGACGCGTTCGAAGTTCCCGAAAATCATCGCTGAGCCGGCCGTTCGGAGTGTCGCGTGTGCTCGAACACGTGTTCGGCTACAGTGGCTCCGACCCCGGCTTCGCAAAATTGTCAGACCCCGCCAGTAGCGTCAGGTCCAACATGACGAAGCAACGGCAGACGACAAAAGGTGGACCCAAGATGGCACCCGCAGCACCCGACCGGGACAAAGCGCTCGAGCTGGCCCTGGCGCAGATCGACAAGCAGTTCGGCAAGGGCTCCGTGATGCGCCTCGGTGAGGAGGGCCGCGCCCCGATCGAGGTGATCCCGACCGGTGCGATCGCGCTGGACGTGGCGCTCGGCATCGGTGGTCTGCCGAGGGGTCGTGTCGTCGAGATCTACGGTCCGGAGTCCTCGGGTAAGACGACCGTCGCGCTGCACGCCGTCGCGAACGCGCAGAAGGCCGGTGGCATCGCGGCGTTCATCGACGCGGAGCACGCGCTCGACCCGGAGTACGCGAAGAAGCTCGGCGTCGACACCGACGCGCTGCTGGTGTCCCAGCCCGACACCGGTGAGCAGGCGCTCGAGATCGCGGACATGCTGGTCCGCTCCGGTGCGCTCGACATCCTGGTCATCGACTCGGTCGCCGCGCTCGTGCCGCGCGCCGAGATCGAGGGCGAGATGGGCGACAACCACGTCGGCCTGCAGGCTCGCCTGATGAGCCAGGCGCTGCGCAAGATCACCGGTGCGCTGAGCTCGTCCAACACCACCGCGATCTTCATCAACCAGCTGCGCGAGAAGATCGGCGTGATGTTCGGCTCCCCGGAGACCACGACAGGTGGTAAGGCGCTGAAGTTCTACGCCTCCGTGCGCCTGGACGTCCGCCGCATCGAGACCCTGAAGGACGGCGGCGAGCCCGTCGGCAACCGCACCAGGGTCAAGGTCGTGAAGAACAAGGTCGCGCCGCCGTTCAAGCAGGCCGAGTTCGACATCCTCTACGGCAAGGGCATCAGCCGCGAGGGCTCGCTCATCGACATGGGTGTCGACCAGGGCATCCTGCGCAAGTCTGGTGCCTGGTACACCTACGAGGGCGACCAGCTGGGCCAGGGCAAGGAGAACGCCCGCAAGTTCCTGCTGGAGAACCCGGACATCGCGAACGAGATCGAGAAGCGCATCAAGGACAAGCTCGGCATCGGCGCCACCCTCGACGCCGAAGAGTCGGCTCCCGCCGCGCCCGTCGAGTTCTAGAGGGTGTGAGGTTGGACGAGGCTGAGGAGCAGCGCAAAGCGCGGGACATCTGCTACGCGCTGCTCACCGCTCGCGCCCGTTCCCGGCACGAACTGCACGAAGCGTTGCTGCGCAAGGGAATCAGCGCCGGTGTCGCCGAGGTCGTCCTCGGCAAGTTCGACCGCGCCGGCCTGATCGACGACGCCCAGTTCGCTGAGATGTGGGTGCAGTCGCGGCACAACTACAACGGCCTGGGCCGCCGTGCCCTGGCCATGGAGTTGCGCCGCAAGGGCGTCGCCGACGAGGTGGTGGCCGAAGCGGTCGCCGCGGTCGACAGCGAGCCGAGGAGGAGAAGGCGCGCGAGCTGGTCCGCAAACGGCTGCGCACGATGTCCGGCGTGGACGAGACGGCGAAGATCCGTCGTCTCGTGGGGGCGTTGGCGCGCAAGGGTTACGCGGAAGGTCTCGCCTACCGCGTGGTGCGCGACGAGCTGCGTTCCGCCGGCGATGAGGCATCCGCTCTGGACGAGCCCTGGTCGTAGGAGCAGGGCTCCCGCGACCACGAACGCAACCGGTGGTCGACTGCCACGGCCGTTTCCGCTCCCTGTCTGTCATCCCAGTCCGTCTCCCGGCGACATCCCGTAACCGATCTCGACGCTGGACAGGCAGGCCCCGAGTAACCTGAAAGGTGTGAGCACCACTCCTGACGCGCCGTCAGCCGTGACCCCCACGGTCTCCGACCTGCTCTGCTTCGACCTCTACACGACGTCGCGGGCGGTCACCGGCTTCTACCGTCCGATCCTGGACAAGGCAGGCATCACCTACCCGCAGTTCCTGGTGATGCTGCTGCTGTGGGAGCGGGACTCGAGGCCGATCCGGGAGCTCGTTCACGAACTCGATCTCGAGTACAGCACCCTGTCGCCTTTGATCAAGCGGCTGGAGAAGAGCGGGCTGCTGGTGCGCGTCACGCACCCCGACGACGAGCGTTCCGTGCTCGTCCAGCTCACCGACAAGGGCCGTGACCTGCAGTGGATCGGCGCCGAGATGACCACCCAGCTCGGCAAGGCACTCGGCATGACCAACGACGAGATCGACGTCCTCCGCAAGGCGTTGCACCGGGTCAAGCACGGCGCCGAGCGCTAGTGCGGTGACCGCGAACCGCCGGTGACCTGAAACACATCGCACACGAGGTATCTCGTCCGGTAGCTTACATCGTGCACGATCTAATCGAGCACGATGCACCGCCACCACGGTGCCTGACGAGAGAGTGAGAGAGCAATGCGAGTTCGTAAGGTGTTCGCCGTTCTTGGGACCCTGCTGGCCCTGGCTGCTTCTGTTCCGTCGGGTGCGGGTGCCGCGGAGGAGACCGGCAAGCCGGGCACGAAGAAGCCGACGATCGTGCTGGTGCACGGTGCGTTCGCCGACGGAGCCAGCTGGAACGGTGTCGTGGAACGCCTGCAGCGCAAGGGATTCCCGGTCGTCGCGGTGGCGAATCCGCTGCGGTCCCTCACCGGTGACGCGAACTACCTGCGCAAGGTGCTCGCCTCGATCGAGGGCCCGATCATCCTCGCCGGACACTCCTACGGCGGCATGGTCCAGTCGCAGGCGGCGCTCGGGAACCCGAACGTGAAGGCGCTCGTCTACGTCGCGGCGTTCGCGCCGGAGAAGGGTGAGAGCGCGCTCGAGCTGTCGAACAAGTTCCCCGGCAGCACCCTCGGCGACACGCTGCAGACCATCGACATCGGTGACGGCACCAAGGACCTCGTGATCCAGCAGGACAAGTACTGGCAGCAGTTCGCGGCCGACGTGTCCCGCAAGGACGCGACGCTGGCGGCGGCGACGCAGCGGCCGGTCAACGACACCGCGCTGACCGAGAAGGCCGAAGAGCCGCGTGCGCACCGTCCCCTCGTACTTCGTGGTCGCGGGCAAGGACAAGAACATCCCGATCGCGTCGCAGAAGTGGATGGCCGAGCGCGCCCACGCACGCGCGGTCGTCGAGGTGCCGGGCGCCTCGCACTCGGTGGCGGTGTCTCAGCCGGAGACCGTGGCCGACCTGATCGTCCGCGCGGCGCGTTAGGAGAAGCAGAAAGCCGGGGCGCGGCAGGGGCGCCCCGGCTTTCGCCATGTTCACGCTCTAAGGCTTGGCGACCTTGCAGCCGGGCAGCGACAGGTTCAGCGCCGTGCCGGGACCGAAGCAGGAGACGAAGTCGAACGTCTGCTGTCCATAGTTGATGCCCTTGCGGACCGTGACCTTGCCGCCGGCGTCGACCTCGCACGGGTTGTTCATCGTGCAGCGGCCGCCGCTCTCGTTGCCGGTGTTGTTGACGCCGACGACCTTGCCGCTCGCGTTGTCGATGATCGGCGAGCCCGAGGTGCCGCCGATGGTGTTGCACGACGACGTGTAGCGCAGCGAGTCACGCCAGGTCCAGTCGGCTTCCTTGAGCTGGTGGACGAAGCCGTCGATCTGGCACGAGTAGATCCGCTTCCAGTAGCCGGAGACGACGCGGATGTCGGTCTTGGCCACGGGGTGCGAGGCCGACAGCTCGAGCGCGCGACTGCGGTACTGCTGCTGGATCTGCCCGTACGTCGTGTTGAGCTGGTAGAGCGCGGCGTCGGTGCCGGTCATCGTCGCGTAGAGGAGCTTGGTCGCCCTCAGTCGCGCGATTTCCGAGCCGGAGCCGTTGAGCAGCCTGAACTCGCGGGCGTCCGACCGGTTGACGATCACCTGGCCCGCCTTCATGAGCTCGACGCAGTGCCCGTTCGTGAGCACGAGCGCCTTGTCCGCGGGTGCGGAGTTCGGCAGGCGGACCAGCGAGCCGGAGCAGTTGCTGAGTTTCACGATGCCGGTGAAGTCGACGGCGGCCTGTGCGGGTGCCGTCGTCACTCCGAGTGCGGCGATCGCCGCGAGCAGGGTTCCGACGAGTCGTCGCGCCATGTGCAGGGTTCCTTTCAGGGATGGCATCCAGCGCCAAGCCTGTACGGATCGTATCCATCCCGCTACCTTCGGAAGTCGGCTGGCGTGCCGTCCGTAACTCGATCGAGTGACACCTTGGGGCTGGGCTAACGGGGCAAGCGGACCAATCGACGTCGTGGTCACACATCGCAACTGCCAGGAGCCGTGATGACCTATTCGACGCAGCCCGTCTACGCCCCGCCTCCGGTCGCACCGCGCAAGCCCGCGAGGTTCGGTGCGCTCGCATGGACCGCGGTGATTCTCGGGATCGTCGGTGTCGTCAGTTCGCCGATCATCTTCTTCAACAACCTCACCGCGATCGCGGCGTTCGTCGGGCTCGTGCTCGGTGTCATCGCGTTGTTCGGCACGCGCAAGATCTTGGCGATCATCGGCGTTGTCCTTTGTGTCGCTGCGATCGTCTTCACGGTGGTGGCACAGCAGTCCGCGGTGAAGGAGCTCGACAAGATCCTCGACGGCACCACCAACCAGGGCCAGGTCGGTGTCGCGGGCGAGACCCCGAAGCAGGCCACCGCCGAGACTCCCACCTGGGGCAAGCGGTACACGTGGGAGAACGGCCTTTCGGTCGACGTTGCCGCGCCCGTCGCGTGCACGCCCGGCCAGTACGCGGTACCGCAGGGCATCGTCCGCGCGGTGAAGTTCAAGGTCACCATCACCAACGGGACGAGTGCCGCGTTCGAGACCGCGCTGTTGTCGCTGGGCAACGACGCGCAGTTCAACGGACAGAAGGCTTCGAAGGTGTTCGACGGCAACGGTGGCTGCGACAGCACGGTCGACAACGCGACCGTGTTGCCCGGCAAGACCTACACCTACGAGGCCGCGTACTCGGTCGAGGCGCAGCCCGGTGAGATGCAACTCGTGTTCGAGCCGAGCTTCAACGCCGACAAGGCGGTGTTCGTCGGTCGGGCGTAAACCGTTCGCGAGCGGGTGCCCGGACGGGTTACAAATCGGGGCATGTTGCGCAAGTACCCGCGAACGCCCCACCTCGAGGGCTCGCGCCTGCAACCGGGCGACGAGGACCTCGACCAGGTGCCGTTCCGCGCGATCGCGGGACGGCACCTGGTCGTCGAGGAGAAGCTCGACGGCGCCAACGCGGGCATCAGCTTCGACTCCTCCGGCGCGCTGAAGCTGCAGTCACGCGGCCATTTCCTGGCCGGTGGTCCGAGAGAACGGCAGTTCGGGCCGCTCAAGGCGTGGGCCGCGACGCATCAGAGCGTGCTCTGGGAGAGGCTCGGCACGCGGTACGTCCTTTACGGGGAATGGCTTTATGCCAAGCACACCGTGTTCTACGACGCGCTGCCGCATCACTTCTGCGAGTTCGACCTGCTCGACCGCGAGACCGGTGAGTTCCTGTCCACACCGGAACGTCGCCGGCTGCTTTCCGGCACGCCGGTGGTGTCCGTTCCGGTGCTGCACGAGGGACCGTTGCGCACGGTGAAGGACCTGACCGCGATGATCGGCCCGTCCACGTGCCGCACGCCGGGATGGCGTGACGTGCTGGTCGAGGCGGCGCGTGCGGCGGGACAGGACCCGGACGTCGTTGTCGCGGAAACAGATTCGGACGACGACATGGAAGGCCTCTACATCAAGGTGGAGGAGGACGGGCGCACGGTCGAGCGGTACAAGTGGGTGCGGCCGACGTTTCTCACCGCCGTGCTGGACTCGGGCAGCCACTGGCAGGACCGCCCGATCCTGCCGAACCGGGTGATCGCCCATGTTTGAGCAACTGTGCCCGACTGGTCCACAGTGGACGCTGGACTGGGACGCCGTGCGCTCTGCGTTCCCGTGGGTGCGCGCACTGGAGGGCGTGCCGCAAGATCCGGTGCACCACGCGGAGGGCGACGTCGCCACGCACACCCGAATGGCGTGCGAAGCGCTTGTCTCACTGCCGGAGTGGCGGGCACGCCCAGAAACCGATCGAGTGCGGCTGTTCGCAACCGTGCTGCTGCACGATGTCGCGAAGCCGTTCCGCACGCAGATCGAGGACGGCCGCATCACCGCACACGGACATTCACGCGCCGGGGACCTCCTGGCGCGCAGGGTGTTGTGGGAGATGGGACATCCGATCGCCTGGCGCGAGCACGTCGCCGCGCTGGTGCGCCACCACCAGGTGCCGTTCTGGGCATTGGAGCGACCGGACCTCGACCGCATCGCGTTCCGCGTGAGCCTGCTGGCGCGCAACGACGACCTGGCGACCCTCGCCCGCGCCGACATCCTCGGCCGGATCTGCGGCGACGCAGAGTCGGTGCTGGAGAACATCGCGCTGTTCGAGGAGTACTGCCGCGAACGCGACTGCCTGGACCGGCCGCGCGAGTTCCCGTCCGACCACGCGCGGTTCCAGTACTTCCGCACGCCCGGCCGCGACCCGGGCTACGCCGCCTACGATGACACGCGCGTCGAGGTGACCGTGCTGTCCGGCCTGCCGGGTGTCGGCAAGGACCACTGGATTGCCACCAATCGACCGGGCTGGCCGGTGGTGAGCCTCGACTCCGTTCGCTCGCGGCTCGGGATCGCCCCAGACGGTGATCAACGCGCGGTGGCGGCCGCGGCCTTCGAGGAAGCCCGGACGTTGCTGAGGGCGGGGGAGCGGTTCGTCTGGAACGCGACCAACATCTCCCGGCAGCTGCGCGAGCGGTGCATCGGGCTCGCCGCGGACTACCGCGCCCGAGTCACCCTGGTCGGGCTCGAAGCGCCGAAGAACGTGATCCACACTCGCAACCGCACCCGCCCGGAGCCGGTGCCGGCCGCGGTGATCGACCGGCTCGTCGACAAGTGGGAGGCGGTCGACCTCACCGAGGCGCACGTCGTCGAACGGGTGGACACAGCACAAACCTCGACACGTACTTAAGCCGCTGCCGATGCGGTGTCACGCCAGTCATGTCAACCCAGCAACGCGCTGAGCTGCGCCTTAGCAATGACTCTTTGGACTTAGTCCGCAAAAGAGTCATTGCTAAGGCGTGTCGTTACGGCCCGCCGGGCGGTGATATATCGGTTGGCGAGGGCGACAGCCGATATATCAGTGGGTGATCAACGGTGGTGTTCGCCGCGGTGGCCGATGGCCCGGACGAGCCACAGGTGCCCGCGCCGGCGACGACGAGGACGGCGATGCCGGTGAGGAAGCCGACGCTCGTGGAGGAGTCGTCCGGCTGGGGTGGTGGGCCGGAGTTGGACTTCGGCTGGGCGATGGCGGGGTCGGTCATCTGCAGTGAGTTCGCCTTCACCAGGCCGGTGCCCTCCAGCAGCAGCATGTGCTTGAGCAAGAGGGTCAGACCGGTTTGCGCGGCGACGCGAGCGGGGACGTTCTTGGTCGTCGCGCGGGCCCGAGCGACCTGGACGATGAGCGAGCCGTCCGCCGCCCGCGACAGGTTCGCGTACATGCGGTCGAGCTCTTCGCCCGAGCTGGACGAGATGGCGTTCGCCCACGACTTCTGTTCGGTCGTCGGCTCGGCAGGGAGGTCCACGCCGATCTTCCCGGCGGCATCGGTGACCGCCGTGGCGAGCTGCGTGTGCTCGGCGGCGAGTTGGCCGGCGACCTTGCGGACCTTCGCGTCGCGTGCCCGGTCGGAGCTCTCGCGGCTGGCCGGTTTCTGCCAAAGCGAATGCTGCATGAGCAGCACCAGCATTTCCCGGTCCGACGGTTCGATGTTCTGACCGAGGACGCGGACCGCGTTCACCTGTGCCTTGGCCGTCACCAATTCGAGTGCGGAAGGGTCGACCAGCCCTGTGTTCTCCAGGGTCGTCATCGTGCGGATCAGCATTTGCACGGTTTGGTGTGCGAGCGTGCGAATTGTGGTGTTCTGCGTTGTCGCCCGCGCTTGCACGGACATTACGAGAAGGCCGCCCTGCGCCTGCCGGACGATCGTCGCGTAGGCACGGTCGTGGGTGTCGCCGGTGCGTCCTGCCATCTCGTTGATGAGTGACTGGTGTTCACTGCTCGCGTCGTTCGGCAGTACCACGCCGAGTTCGCCGGCTGCTCTGAGAAGATCGACGTCGAGTCGTGAGTGTCCTTCGAAGATGTCTCTTCCGGCGTTGCTGATTCCAGCATTCGTCGTCCGCGCCGGAGCCTCTTTGCTCACTGGTACCAGCCAAGAGTTTGCTTGGCGCAGAGATACCATGAAAGAACGGTCCGACGTTTGCACTTCTGTGGACTGCGCATGTGCCGGGACGGCCCCGATAACGGCCCCCAGAAATGCGATAGACAGGGCGGTAAACACCGCTGCGTGCTGCCCCAGCGTGCCCAACCGGTGACGCATAGTGCCCGTTCCTCCCCGTGATCGAGCTGCCTTCAAAGGTGATACGCGCAGGTGGTGCCCAGGTTCACGCCGCATGCGCACATGTCGATGTGACGTGCATCACACAACAGCTTCCGAACCATTCGGACTGAATTTACGTACCCGAGAAGATTTCGTGTTCACGATGTAGGATCTGGTGGATTCCACGCTCGGCCACCGAGTCGCTAGGCCCGCCGCCCGAAGCGAACACGTCGCCGATATCTGGGGAGGTCGCAAGCTTCATGGGTGATCAGGGCAAGGTCGCACAAGCCCATCAGGACGAGGAATTGCTCACCCTGCTCTACGGGCAGTTCCAGCGGATGTTGTTCTCGCAGGTCCTGTGCCTGACCAACTACGACCGCCAGTGGACGGAAGACGTCGTCCAGGAGACGTTGATCAGGGCTTGGCAGAACTCCGCACATCTGGTTCGTGAACCGGGGATGTTGCGCGGTTGGCTTTGTACTGTGGCTCGTCGCATTGTGATCGACGGATGGCGCAGCCGGCAGGCGCGCCCGCAGGAAGTGGAATTGCTGCGACCGGACATCGCCGAATCTCCGGACGACACGGAACAGACACTTTCTGTCATGGTCATTACCGACGTAGTACGCCAATTGAGTGACGAACACCGTTCAGCTATCTACGAAACGTATGTCATGGGACGAACGGTGAAGGAGGCCGCGATCGTTCTCGGAGTCCCGGAAGGAACCGTCAAGTCCCGGCTGTACAAGGCGATGCACACGATCCGCCGGGCGCTGCAGGACAGGAGCTAGCGTGATGGTGACTCGTCAACCACATCACGAGCAGGCACATCACGAGCAGGCAGAGACAGGGGAAGACGCCGAAAACCGCACGATCCCGGATGGGCCGTGCGGTGATGTTGCGGCGTATGTGCTGGGAGTGCTCGACCCCGCGCAGCACGTGATCTTCTCCCGGCACCTAGCCGGGTGCGAGAGCTGCCAGTGCGACGCGACCGACTTCGGCGCGTTCGCGCCAGTGCTGCGGCCGGTGCTGCAGGAGAGCGCCGACGCGCGCCGGCCGTGTCGCATCACCAACAGCATCCTGCTGGTGGCGGCGGGCGTCGTGGTGGCCATCGCCGCGGTGCTCTCGGTCGTCGAGTCGCTGTCCTCGCACGTCGACGACCCGGTCGAGGTCAGCAACCTCACGCGCGCGGAGGCTGCTCACGTCGAGCCGTTTCCGCTGTTCCATCGCATGTAAGTGCTGGTGAGAGCCCATGAGCAGGCAGGCGAGGCGGACCCATCCGCGCATCAGCCTGGCCAAGATCATCGCTCGCTCCCACTCACAGACCGGATCAGCTCACAGTTCCGTTAACCGTTACCTGTGGGTAAGTTTGCCCGACGGCGAAGCGCAGGTCTTTACGGTCGGCACCGAAGGAACACCGAATCCTTCGACCTGCGGTCCTCTCGGTACCGAAGTCAGGGGTAGACAGAGGTGACATCTCCACTACTCGGCCGGGACGCGGAACTCGCGGCTCTCGGACGCTTGCTGGACGACGCACTCCAGGGAACGGGCTCGTGCGTGGTCGTCACCGGCGGCTTCGGCATCGGCAAGACGGCGCTGCTCGACGCGTTCATCGCCGAGGCCCGTGAGCGCGGCTTCACCGTCCGCCTGGCCAAGAGCGCCCGCCTGGAAAGCCACCTGCCCGGCGCGGTGGTGCGTCAGCTCGCGCCGTGCCTCGCGAACGAACACGACCTCGAAGAGCTGTACGCCCGTGCCGCGGACTCCGCGCGCGAGGCGCCGATCCTGATGGTCATCGACGACGTGCACGTCGCTGACACCTTCTCCAAGCGCGCGCTCGCGTACCTGCGGCCGCGGTTGCAGCACATGCCGGTCGTGATCGCGCTCGGCGCGTCGCAGGGCTACCTGGCCACGGACGAGGTGACGCTGCCCGAGATCGCCGGTGCCCACCCGCACCGCCTCGACCTCGAAGGCCTCGACGTCGCCGCCATCGAACGTCTCACCGAGGACTTCCCCGGCAGAGACCCGCAGCGCTGCCACGAGCTCACCGGCGGCAACCCGTATCTGCTACAAGCCTTGTTACGTGAGGAAGGCGAGGGTTCGGCCGCGGTCGGCGAGATGATCGGCATGCGGCTGCGCGAGTACACCGGTGCCGCGGAGGTCGCCCGCTCTGCCGCTGTACTGGACGGTGACGCCGGCCTCGAACTGCTGTCCGCGCTCACCGGCTTCGACGCGCTTCCCGCCGTCGACACGCTCGTCCGCCTCGGCGTGCTCGCCGACACCGACCCGCTGACGTTCCGGTATCCGTTCGTTCGCAACAGCATCCTCGCCGACATGCCGGTCGCGGTGCGCTCCGCCGCGCACGCCCGCGCCGCCTGGCTGCTGTTCGAGTCGGACGCCCCTGACGAACGCGTCGCCGAGCACGTGCTGAAGGCCCGGTCCGTCCGCCTGCCGTGGTCCGTCGACCTGCTGCGTGAGGTCGGCGGCGTCGAGCACCTGGAACGGGCGCTCGACGAACACCTGTCCGATGAGGACCGGCTGTCGATCGAGGTCGAGCTCGGTCACGCGGAACACCTGAAGGACAACGCGCTCGGTCGTGACCGCGTCCGCGACGCGTTGGTCCAGTGCGAGGACCCGCACCTCGCCGCGAACGTCGCGTTGTCGTTGATCCAGCGCATGTGCACGGGCTCGGACGCCCACTTCGCGGTCTCGCTGGCGATCATGGTCATCGCGCGGTTGCTGCCGGAAGACCGCGACTTGGTCTGGAACCTCGTCTGCACCACCTATCTGCTCTCCGCCAACCGCGACGCGCGGATGGCCAACTGCGCCGGCAAGTACTTCGACGACCTCGTCGGCGACATCCCGCAGGACCCGAACCTGAAGCGCGCGCGGTCGGCGTTGCTCGCGGTCGGCAACGCCCGCAGCGGCGACTCGTCCGCCGAAGCCGTCGAACACGCGTTGGAAGCCCTTGACGGCGAGTGGGTCGACGTCTTCGGCGAGCCCTACCTGTTCACGTTCCTGGTGCCGGTGCTCGGTGACAATCCTCAGCACATCAACAAGTTCTGGCTCTCGCACAGCACCGCGCCGGTCTCGCACGACCCGCACCTGCGCCGCGGAATGCTCAGCATGATCGCCCGCGCCTCCGCCTTCCACAACAGCGGTGACCTGGCGCGCGCGTACACGTTCCTGACGCCACCGGTCTCGACCGGCAACCTGGACTGCCCCGCGGTCCTGCTGGCCTCCGCGAAACTGGCCGAGGTGTGCATCGAGATGGGGCAGTTCGACGAAGCCGCCCCGCTCGTCACCGAAGACGGCGATCTGTTGCAGCACATCAACGTCCGTTATGCCCGCGGCAGGCTGAAGCTCGCGTCGTGCCACGCGGAAGGTGCGTTGGAGGACCTGCTGGAGGTGGGACGGCGGCTCGCCGCACGCGAGATGCCCAACCCCGCGCTGATCGCGTGGCGTCATCACGCGGTGCGCGCGTACCTGGCGCTGGGAAACCGTGACGACGCGGCGAGGCTCGCGCATGAAGAGCTCGACCTGGCCAAGCGATGGGGTTCCACGAGGGTTGTCGGGACCGCGATGATGAGCGTCGGCATCAGCACGGATGATGTCGACGTCCTCGGTGAGGCGGAACGGCTTCTCGCCTCGTCACCGCACCGGCTGCTGCACGCCCAGTCGTCGTACTGGCTCGGCTACCACTTGCGCCGCAAGGGCCGCACCGACGCGGCCACCCCGCACCTGCGGCAGGCGTTCGAACTGGCTCGTCACCTCAGCGCGCATCCGCTGGCCAAGCTCGCCGGCGACGAGGTCCACGACGAGGGCGACCAGGTGCAGGGCCTGACCAAGCAGGAGAATCGCGTCGCGCGGATGGCGGCGCAGGGCCTGACGAACCGGCAGATCGCCGAGACCCTGCACCTGACCCGCCGCACGGTGGAGCTGCACCTGTCGAGCGCCTACCGCAAGCTGGGCATCACGGGACGAGCTGAGCTCGTCGCCGCCTTGTGGTCCTGACGGCGATCAGCAGGCCCGCCAGCAACGCCATCAGGATCACGGTGACGACGGACGACAGCACCAGGAACTCGCTGAGCTGCCCGCCGGCGAGGTAGGCGCCGAGCGCGATCGCGACGACCGCGCACACGGCACGGTCCATGATGGACTCCATCGAGAGAAGCGTTGCGCGGTAACGGGAGTCCGGGATCGCGTCGTTGAGCAGCTTCTTCTGGATGGGGAAGCTCATGCCCGCCGTCACGGAGAACAGGCACAGCAACACGATCGTCACGATCCCGCCGGACGGCACGATGAAGCCGATCGACAACGCCATCACGACGGTCAGCAGGAACACCGACTTCGCCGGCCCGATCTTCTTCGACAGCCAGTGCGGACGGGCGGCGGCGACGGCCTCGAAGATCGTCATGGCGGCGAGCACCGAGCCGTACCAGTTGACCGAGACGTCCTTCGACTCGAGGACCGGCTGGAACAGGTTCACCTGCAGGATCCGCACCAGCGTGAACATCGCGATGCCCTGGACCATCAACAGCAGCAGCCAGCGCGACTTCCTCAACGAGCCGAACGCACCGCCGACGCCCGCGAGCAGCTTGGACGTCTTTCCTTCCGGCCGCTTCCAGCCCGGAATCGGCGGGAGCTTCAACGCCAGCACGACGGCGATCGCCGCGTTGATCGCGGTGAGCCAGTACGGCGACGGCATGTTCCACTGCATCAGCAGACCGATCACCGGCCAGTACACGATCTTGCCGACCAGGCTGTACGACCGTCCGACGCCCTCGACCTTGAGATAGAGGTGGCCCGCGTTGTGCGCGTTGAGGTACTCGTACAGGTACGCGCTCTGGGCACCTGAGATCAACGACCTGGCCAGCGCGATCAGCAGGAAGTGGACCAGGAACCCGGTGTAGTTGCCGGCGAACACCGGCACCATGTTCGCCACCACGAGAACGCTCGCCCCGAGCCACAACGACGTGCGGTAGTCGAAGCGGTCCGCGACCATGCCGGTCGGGATCTCCATGAGGCAGAACGCGATGTAGTAGATCGACTGGATGCCGAAGATCTCGGCGTCGCTCAGCCCGAGCTGCTTCTGGTACTCGTAGAAGATCGGGATCCACAGCAGCAGCCCGAAGAAGAACTGGAAGCCGTACGTCAGGCGGACGGCACGCGCCACTTCCGGAGTCGCCGGTACGCGAAGACCCAGCATCAGATCGAGTACGGCCGCAGCTGCAGGACGTAGAGGATCTCGTCGGTGGCGAGCCACTCGATGTCGACCGGAGAGTCGAACGTGTAGTCCGGCGAGAAGTGCGACTGCAGCAACCGTCCGACGATCGCGAGCCGCTGCAGCTGCGCGTGGCCGTTCGCGTCAAGGTCCTCCGTGGCGTCACCGAGGGAGACCGTGCGGCCGCCACCCTCCACAGTGGAGTAGAGGTACTGCATCGGCTGCTTCGACCCCTCGACGACGTCGGTGACGTTCGGCGAGACGTTGACGTAGACGTTGCGGAAGTCGTTGCGGTTCATGGGGTTCGTGGTGACCATGACGCCGCCGAAGTCGGCCTTGACCTGCTCCTGGATCACGACGCCCATGAAGCAGTCGTCGAGCGAGATGCCGGCCTGCTGCCGCAGCCGCACGCTGCGCGCGGAAACGAGGGAGGCCCACACCTCCTTGACCGACTCCACGATCTTCTCGGCGCTGGTGACGTGGTTGTACGACTCGTAGATGCCTGCGGCGGAGAACCCGGCCAGGTCCTCCGCGTTCGACGAGCTGCGCACCACGAAGGTCCGCACGCCGGCGAGGTTCTCGACGAGCGCGGTGTCCAGTTCGGACAGCAGGTAGTCCGGCACGCGGGTCTTGCGGATCAGCTGTTGCAGCTCGACGCACAACGGCTCGATCTCGCGGGCGTTGAGCTCCAGCGCCATCTTCAGCTTGCCGATGGCCTGCTGGATCTTCGGCGACGACTCCAGGAAGCCCTGGTGCATCGAAAACGGCAACGCGACGCCACGCGGCACCCGCACCCGTTCCGCGAGCAGCTGCCGAGCGGCGGCGAGCAGGTCGTCGTCCTCGTTGCGATCGAGCAGCTTCGCCAGGTACGGCATGAGGTTGTCACGCGGCGGGCGTGGCACCGAGAAGAACCCGAGCAGGCGACGCGGCGCCTCGGCCGCGAGCACGTGGTGCAGCTCGCCGAGGTTCGCGGCCTTGGTGCCGTAGCGGTGGCTGTCGTTGTAGCGGATCTTGCCGAGGTTGAGGATCGGGTTGTAGGTGTCCTCGGGCTCCTCGAGCGTGACGCGCTGCGCGTACCAGGCTGGGCGCTGGCCGACGTCGGCCGGTTCGTCGATCAGCCGCAGCCCGACCCCGGCGCTCTTCGGCGACACCTCGTACTCCACCCACTGACCGTCCAGGTTCTCCCGGTCGATCAGGTCGAACGCGCCGATCTGGATGGCGTTCGGGATGGCCCAGCCGGTCGCGAGAACGTTCGTGTGTGACAGGGGAGTGGTGTGGCTCGCGTTGATGATGCCGGCCAGCCGCGGAATGTCGTCGGGAACGCGGTGCATCATCACGATGTCGAACCACTCCAGCGCGTTCTCCCGGTACTCCTGCTCACTGCGGAATGCGCGCAACCGGCCCTTCGTCGTGCCGGGGTTCAACGCCACGAACTCGGCGGTGGAGAACAATTCGTGCGCCAGGATCCGTGGAAGCCTTTCCACGGGAAGTTCCGCCACCTCCTGTTCCTGGAGGTGGTTGGCGGGCTTGAAGAACAACGGCACCGCGGCATCGACGTTCTTGCGCACTTCCGCGTAGAAGAACTCGATCATGCCGGCCGACATGGTGTCGACCTCGACCGTCTCCAGCGAGAACATCCGCTTGTCCTCGCGCTTGTGCAGCGACAGGATGCCGAGGAAGAACCGCCGGTCAGGGGCGTGGTAGAAGCTCTGGTTGAACTCGTCGATCCGCGCGCGCATGTCGTCGGGGTCGATGCCGAGGATCTCCTGGCCGATGTAGAGCGCGTGGAACTCATGACGTGCGTTGTTCAAGAAGTGGATCGTCTCGTTGTGCCTGTCGACGACCACCTTGACGAAGGAATAACCACCCAGACTGCCGGACAGCTGGTTGAATGCCGACATAGTCAGCTGTTCCCCGACCAACCCCGCGACGTCGGCTTCCTGGACAGTCACACCTGCTCCTCTCGTGCGCCATTGCAACGAGCAAGTGTGACACTGGGGAGTTGGGGGTTATTCCTTGAGAAATCTCAATTGGCGACTGCCTGGTTCACCTTTCCTCAAACTTCCGTTAATACGAGACCGGCGTCACCGCCCGTTGGGTGAAGAATCCAACGTGGTGGGACGCCGGTCTCGTGATGTGAGCCGAATTTCCGGGTCGTGACGCCGGTTACCCGAGTTGGGACGCCTCGCGGGCGAGGGTCTCGATGCGGTCCCAGTCGCCCTTCGCGAGGGCGTCCTTCGGGGCCAGCCAGGAGCCGCCGACACAGCCGACGTTCGGCAGCGCGAGGTAGTTCGGCGCGGTCTGCGGGGTGATGCCGCCGGTCGGGCAGAACCGCACGTGCGGGATCGGGCCGCCGATCGACTTCAGGTAGTCGACCCCGCCCGCCGCCTCGGCGGGGAAGAACTTCAGCGCGCTCAGGCCGCGCTCGGCCAGCCGCA
>NZ_VSRL01000197.1 GCF_012184385.1 Lentzea indica | reverse complement strand
GACGTAACCGAGGACTTCGCCGGTGACGTCGTCGAGGTTGGTCTCCAGCACCACGAGGTCGCGCACGTCCGCGGTGTCGAGCGCGCCGAGCCGGACGACGCGACGTTGGGGCAGACCGAACGCCAGTAGCACGTGCCCGTTCGGGTTCACGAAGTCCGAGTGATAGCCCGACTGCACGTAGACCATGCCGTCCGACACCACCGCGCCCGTGCCGGGACCGGCCATCACGCCGCCCCGCCCGGTCAGGCCGTTGACGCCACGAACGTCCTGGATCGTGTCGTACGACCAGAGGATCTTGCCGGTCTTCGCGTCGTACGCGCGGAACTTGCCGTCCTGCGCGCCCAGCCACACCACACCGGGCGAGCTGGACACCGGAACACCGTGCGCCGGCGCACATCCCGGCTGGCCGGCCGCGCCACCCGTGGAGCAGCCGTCGGTGGGTGCCGGGGTCTCCCACAGGACGGCGCCGGTAGCGGGATCCACCGCGAACAGCTTGCCGGGATCGGCGTAGTAGGTGGCGATGTAGAGCCGCTTGCCGTCGTAGCTCGACCCCCACTGGATGCCGGAGACACCACCGCTGGGCAGCGGCACACCGAGCTGACGACGCCACACGACCTGGCCGGTCTTGGCGTCGAAAACGTGGTACACACCGGACTTCTGTCCGACGCCGACGAGCTGGCGGCCGCCGACCTCGAACAGGTTCGGCGTGGCACCGATGTCGTAGTCGAGGTTGGTGCCGTCCTTGAGTCCCGGGCAGTACCCCTCTGGGTCCGGCTCGTTGCACGCCCAGCGCCACGTGTCGGCGTCGGTGACCTGGTTGGTCCACTTCACCGCGCCGGTGCGGGCGTTGAGCGCGAGCAGCGAGTCGAACTCGCCGCCCTTGCCGGTGTAGTTCTGGCCGGTGCCGACGTAGAGCGTGCCGGTCCTGCGGTCGATCACCGGCGAGCTCCACACACCGACACCGGACGGCTCGAACCGCTTGGCGCCGTTGGGCCATGTCCCGACCTCGACGGGTTCCGGCACCGTGTAGTGGCGCCAGACCAGCGCGCCGGTGTCGACGTCGTAGGCGTCGATGTGCCCGCGGAAGGTGCAGCACGGGTAGTCGCGCGGCAACACGTTCTCGCCGCTGGACGTGCCGACGTACACCAGTCCGTTGTGGACGATCGGCGAGCTGGTCGTCATCGAGGCGATGGTGTCGTCCATCTGGGCCTGCCAGCGCTTCTGGCCGGTCCGCTGGTCGAGCGCGAACAACCGGCCCGCGCTGTCACCGAAGAACACCTTGCCGCCGGCCACGGTCGGCCCGTCGGAGTTGTAGGCGTACCGGCTCGCTTGTGGGAGCGTGAACTCCCACTTGGCCCGGCCGGTGCGCGCGTCACGGGCGTAGAACTTCCCGTCCGGGCCACCGAAGTAGATGGTGTCGCCCACGACGGCCGGCTGGCTGCGGACGGCGTTGAACTCGCCCTTGTTGTAGGCGAACGCCCATTTCAGCTTGAGCTTGCCGGCGTTGCCTGCGTTGAGGCGCCACTCCGCGGCGTTGTGCCGGGAACCGTTGAGGTCCTTCTGCCAACCGGCCCAGTCGCCGTTCGCGTGGGCAGTGGCGGGTGCGGCGGTCAGCACTACTAGCGCTGCCGTGAGCAGCGCTGTGGTCTTGAGCATGGAATTTCCCCCTTCCGCCACCAACCTTGGCAGCAGCGGAAGGGGGACACGACCCCCCAAAGTCGTGTTGAGGCTTAACCGATCGGTTGATGCGTCACGACCTCGACGCCCGGATAGCCTCGGCTGACGATCGGGTTCTGCCAGCCGTACAGGTACTGGCGGAAGAACGCCGGGATGTAGGTCGTGGCGACCTTCCGCTGTTCCTCCGGGGTGAGCGTGGGAGTCCCTTCGCACAAGCCGTCGTGGTCGTAGGACCACTCGGTGTTGAAGAAGTTGTGGTTCGCCCGTTTCGGCGTGACGTGGTGGATCGGGACGAGGTTGCGGCCCTGGGCGTTGCGGACGTAGGTGGCCGCCTGCCCGGCGATGGAGTCGCATTCCCCGGCCATGACCGCGAACGGGATCTTCGTGATGAGGTAGTCGAGGTTCTCGGGGGCCTCGGGGTCCGGCGCGTAGTAACCGGCCGGAGCCAATGGGAGCACCGCCCTGATCCGCACGCCGGAAGGCAGTTCGCTCGCACGCTTGTCCGAGGCCTGGTAGACCGCACCACGTCCACCGCGAGAGTGGCCGAGTGTGCCGACGTTCGTCAGATCGACGTGACCCCGGAACCCGTGCAGCCGGTCGGCGAGCGGACCTCTGCCTTCGTTGAGGTCACGCCACATCTCGAGGTGCTTGCTCATGAGCTCCGCGCGCGCCACGTCCGCCGGTTGGCCCAGCTCGCCCGCGTTCACGCCGTTGGCACTCATCGACACGACCACCAAACCCTGACGCGCCAGCTCCTGTGCCAGGTAGTCGTAGCCGCGGTAGCTGGGGAAGGAGTCTCCCTGCGGGCACGGCCAGACCCATTGCTCTTCGTTCCGGCACGTTTTCCAGTAGCCGTGCGCGAGCAGCACCAACGGCCGTTTGCCGACGAGCGTGCGCGGTGCGTGCACGACCGCGGTGAGTTCGAGGTCCGCGACGGGACCGCCCGGCTCGGTGTGAAAGCCGGGCACGTGAAAGGCCCGGTCACCGAGCGAGTACTCGACCTTTCTGACTCCGGAGCTCTGCTCGCCGGGGGCAGCAGAGGCGGCCGGCGCGGACAGCACCATCGCGCACGCGACAGCCATCGCGACTTTTCCAATTGCCATGCCGGTGATCTCATCGATCAGTTGTGGGCGTCTTGTGAGGACCGTGTCACGGTTCTGCCACAGAGAAGTGCCCCGCGAACCCCCGGAACCGTTCCGCCAACGGACCGGCACCCGCGTCCAGCTCACGCCACAACTGCGCATGCCGGTCCAGCGACAGGCGATCGCTCACCAGCACGACCACGAACCCCCGCCGCGCCATGTCCCGCGCCAGGTAGTCGTACCCGCGGAAGTTGAACACCAGCGGCAGTACGCCGACGAGAGTGCGGGGCGCGTGCACTTCGGCGGTCAGGTCCCCGACCGCGTACTCCATCCTCATGATCGCGGGCCGGTAGTCGTCCAACGAGGTGGTGGCCGCGGTGCTCGGCGCGGTCAGCACCATCGCGCACACGACGGCCACCAGGACTCTGGGCACGATTGCCATGGACACGATCTCATCGAGCCCATGTGCGCCCGAGGTCCGGACTTTGTCACGGTTTTGCCACAGCGCCCCCGACAGCGCCCTCGACACCGTCCAGCAACACCCGCAGGCCGCCGCGGAAGTTCTCGACGGCGTCGTTCTCCAGATACGGCAGCTCGGGATCGACCGGCTCGCGGTCGTTCTCCAGCAGGTGCAGCATCGGGAACTTCTTCTCGAGCTCGGGCTCGATCTCCAGCAGCACGGCGGACCGCGCGTACCACCACTCCTCGTCGGCCTCACCGGTCTCGCCACCCGCGGCACGCGCCTCTGCGACGGTCTGGGCGGCGCCGCGCACGAAGTAGTTGATGGCGCCGACGATGCCGCGCAGCTGCCGGCCCGGCAGGCCGGTGGACACCAGAATCCTGGCCAGGGCCTCGATCACGGCGAACTCGTGCGGGCCGAGAACCGGGCGGGCCTGCGACACCTGCAGCACCCACGGATGGCGGCCGTAGAACTCCCACATGTCGTGCGCCCACTGCGTCACGGCGGGGCGCCAGCCGTCTTCGAGCGAGTAGGACGACGGCAGCTCGGCCATCGTGCGGTCGTACATGAGGTCGATCAGCTCGTTCTTGCCCGGCACGTACGTGTAGAGGGCCATGGCGGTGCGGCCGAGCCTCTCCCCCACCGCGCGCATCGAAAAGGCCATGCCGTGCTCGTCGGCGACCGCGATGCCGGCGTCGACGATCGCGTCCACGCTCAGTCCGGGCTTCGGACCAGGGCGGACGCCCTCCGCGACGGACCCGCGCCAGAGCAGCTCGATGGACCGGCGCGGATCGCCCTGACCGGCGTAGACCACCACGGTTGCGACTCCTTACGGCGTAAAGTAACCTGACCAGTCGATACTTTACGGCATAAAGAATCATTGGGGGAAGCAGCTGTGAATGCTGTCGCCGACAGCCATGACGTGATCCAGGTCCGCGGGGCGAGGGAGAACAACCTCGCGGACGTGTCGCTCGACGTCCCCAAGCGCCGCCTGACCGTCTTCACCGGCGTGTCCGGTTCCGGCAAGTCCTCGCTGGTCTTCGGCACGATCGCGGCCGAGTCGCAGCGCATGATCAACGAGACCTACACCGCATTCCTGCAGTCCTTCATGCCGTCCATCGGGCGTCCTGACGTGGACGCGTTGCACAACCTGAGCGCGGCGATCATCGTCGACCAGGAGCGGATGGGCGCGAACTCCCGCTCGACCGTCGGCACGGCGACCGACGCGCACACCATGCTCCGGATCGTGTTCAGCAGGCTCGGTCAGCCGTACGTCGGCACGTCCGGCGCGTTCAGCTTCAACCTGCCGGAGGGCATGTGTCCTGCGTGCGAGGGCCTGGGCAAGGTCACCACCATCGACGTGGACGCGATCGTGGATCGCTCGAAGTCACTCAACGACGGCGCGATCGACGCCCCGAACTACGGCGTCGACACCTGGTACTGGCGGGTGCTCGCCCACTCCGGCCTCTACCCCGCTGACCGGCCGATCCGGGAGTTCACCGAGCAGGAGCTGGACGACTTCCTCCACAAGCCGATCACGAAGCTGACCATCGGCGGCACCAACGTCACCTACGAGGGTCTGATCCCGAAGCTGCAGCGGACGATCCTCAGCAAGGACCGCGAGTCCATGCAGCCGCACATCAGGGCGTTCGTCGATCGGGCGGTGACGTTCGCGACCTGCGAGAACTGCAAGGGCGCACGCCTCAACGAAGCCGCGCTCAACTCGAAGATCCGCGGCGTGAACATCGCGGACTGCTGCGCGATGCAGATCAGCGACCTCGCGCAGTTCGCGCACTCCATCGACGACCCGTCCGTGGCGCCGCTGCTGGCGACGTTGCGCAACACGCTGGACTCACTGGTCGAGATCGGCCTCGGGTACCTGTCGCTGGACCGCGAGTCCGGCACGCTGTCCGGCGGCGAGTCGCAGCGCGTGAAGATGGTGCGGCACCTGGGATCCTCGCTGACCGACATCACCTACGTGTTCGACGAGCCGACCGTCGGCCTGCACCCGCACGACATCCAGCGGATGAACAACCTCCTGCTCCGCCTGCGGGACAAGGGGAACACCGTCCTCGTCGTCGAGCACAAGCCGGAGACGATCGCGATCGCGATCACGTGGTCGACCTCGGGCCCGGCGCGGGCGTCCACGGCGGGCACGTCTGCTACTCCGGTGACGTGGCCGGGCTGCGGACCTCTGGCACGTTGACGGGACGGCACCTCGACCACCGGGCGAAGCTGCGGGCGGAGTTCCGCTCCCCCAAGGGTTTCCTGACGATCAACGGCGCCAGGTTGAACAACCTGAAGGACGTCTCGGTCGACCTCCCGCTCGGGGTGCTGACCGTGGTCACCGGTGTCGCAGGATCCGGCAAGTCCTCGCTGATCCACGGTTCGCTGCGCAAGCGGCCGGGCGTGGTGACGGTGGACCAGTCGGCCATCCGCGGGTCACGCCGATCCAACCCCGCCACCTACACGGGTCTGCTCGACTCCGTGCGGACCGCGTTCGCCAAGGCCAACGGCGTGAAGGCGGCGTTGTTCAGCGCGAACTCCGAGGGGGCTTGTACGCACTGCAAGGGCATCGGGCTCGTCTACACCGACCTGGCGATGATGGCCGGCGTCGCCACGGTCTGCGAGAAGTGCGAGGGCAAGCGGTTCACGCCCGAGGTGCTGCGCTACACGTTGCGGGGCAAGAACATCAGCGAGGTTCTCGGCATGTCCGTGGCCGAAGCGCGCGAGTTCTTCCCGTCCGGTCAGGCGCACACGGTGCTCAGCCGCCTGCACGACGTCGGCCTGTCGTACCTCTCGCTGGGCCAGCCGCTGACCACGCTGTCCGGCGGTGAACGGCAGCGGTTGAAGCTCGCGATCCACATGGCGGAGAAGGCCTCGACCTACGTGATGGACGAACCGACGTCCGGCCTGCACCTCGCGGACGTCGACCAGCTGCTCGGGCTGCTCGACCAGCTGATCGACGCCGGCAACACGGTGATCGTGATCGAGCACCACCTGGCCGTGATGGCGCACGCCGACTGGATCGTCGACATGGGCCCCGGCGCCGGGCACGACGGCGGCCAGGTCGTCTTCTCCGGCACACCGGGCGAGCTCGTCTCGGACTCGGACACCCTCACCGCCCAGCACCTGAAGCAGTACCTGTCGTGAGCCTGCTGACCGTCACCTCGGTCCGGCCGGTCACCCCGCGCATGACGCGGATGACGTTCACCGGCGACGGACTCGCCGAAATCGGCACCTGGCCGGACCAGCAGCTCAAGCTGCTCTTTCCCAAGCCCGGCTGCTCCGCGCACGTGTCGGACTCCCCCGACGTCGGCACCTGGTACCAGGCCTACATGGCCATGCCCGAGTCCGAACGGCCGTGGATGCGCAGCTTCACCGTCCGGTCGTTGGCCGACGGCGTGCTGACCGTCGACTTCGTGCTGCACGGCGACAACGGACCTGCCTCTCGGTGGGCCCTCCGCGCCCAGCCAGGTGACGTCATCGGCCGGTTCGGCCCGTCGCGTGACTACGCCCGCCCGCTCGGCACCGCGGACCTGCTGGTGTTCGCGGGCGACGAGACGGCGTTGCCCGCGATCGGCTCACTGCTGGAGCTGCTGCCGTCCTCGCAGCGGTTCCTCACGTTCGTCGAGGTCGCGGATCCGTTGGAGGAGCAGGACGTCCCCGGCGTGCGGTGGGTGCACCGCAGTGCCGGGGAGGACCTGGTCTCGGTGGTGTCGGCGGTCGAGGTCCCGTCGTCGGTGTGGGTGTGGCTCGGCGGCGAGGCCTCCGCCGTGCGTGCGCTGCGCAGGCACTTCGTCGGCCTGGGCGTGCCCAAGAAGGACATCGAGTTCGCCGGCTACTGGCGGCGTTCCCTCACCCAGGACGACGCCCCCACCGCCGACGACCTCGCCGAGGCCCAGGAACGTCTCCAGGCACTCTGATTCGCCCTCAGCGAGAATCCTTATGGCCCGCAAGAACATCCATGTAACAGGAATGGATCCACGTCCGAAGGAGGTGGCGTAACACACGCAGCCGAGTTGGCGGGCTCGGCGAGCCGGAAACGGCTCGACGAAGGAGGCCCCATGCGACCAGCTCGCCTGGCGATCTACGCAAGTGTTGTCCTTCTTGGTGCACCACTGGTGGGGGTCGGCGCGACCGCCAACGCGATCATCGGGGGTGAGATCGCGTCGCCCGCACCACCGTGGACCGCCTTTCTCGAGATGAAGACCAAGAAGGGATTTCTCAGCCGGGAAACGGAAACCTCGACGTGCACTGGTTCGCTCATCGCACCGCAGTGGATCGTCACCGCCGCACACTGCGTGGCGAGCGATCCCGATGACAACGGTTCCTACACCGTCATGGCACCCAAGGGCGTCACGGTCCATCTGGGACAGACGAACAGCCAGAACAAGGGCCAGAAGTTCGACGTGACCAGGATCGAGACGCTGAACTACCGCCAGGTTCCACGCTCGAAAGACAACGACATAGCGCTGCTGCGGCTGAGCAAACCAGCATCGGTCAAGCCGCTCTGGGTCCTTCCGTCCCCGGCAGCCGCTCCCAACAGCACGCCGGCGAAGTTGTACGGGTACGGCTGGACGAAGCCGTACGACGAGGCCAAAGCCGAGCACCAGAAGACCGGCACGCTGCGATCGACCAAGACCGGCGAGAACCTGCTCTACACCGACTGTCTCGTCGGCACCCTCGGCCGGGCGTGCTTGGGAGAAGCCGGCACACCGCAGGGTGGTGGCGCCGGGGACAGCGGCGGCCCGTGGGTGACCGAGGTGGACGGGTCTCCCCTGCTATCGGTTGTGTTCAGCGGTCAATTCCTCGACGGACAGGTGGAACGGCAGTACGGCGAGTTCGTCGGCGATACCGACACTCTGCCGTGGCTGCGCAGCACGACGGGCATCCCGGACCTGCCGCCTGGCCGCATCGTCCGTGACCCGCAGACAGCGGAGTCGTGGCTGCTTGACGCGAACGGCTTCCGCACGAGCATCCCGGACGGCGGCACGTACGAGTGCCTGACCGCCACCGGCCACACGGTGACCAACCTGCCCGGCGCCGGCATCGCGTTGATCCCGCTCCGGTCAGCCCTCGCCGAATGCGGGCCGAAGAAGGTCCTGGTGTTCGGCACCGGCGACTACGGCATGGTCGAGCCGAGGAACAACCTCGCGGCAACGCTGTCCACGGCCGGATACGAGACCGAGGTGTCGAACTCCCTGCCGGCCGACCTCAGCGGCTTCGGTGCCGCCTACCACGTCAGCACCGACGCGTTGTCCGAGCAGGACATCACAGCGCTCGTGGCCTTCGCGAAGAGTGGCCGCGGCCTCTACCTCACCGGCGAACGTCCCTGCTGTGAACCGCTCAACGCCAGCGTCACCTCGATCGTCAACCAGCTCGTCGTGTCGGTCGGCGGCATCACGGTCGGCAACCAGGGTGATCCTTTCTTTGCAACAGGCAAGGTCTCCGTCAACCCAGCGGCGACCGGCCAGGTGGCGACGAGGCCGGCGACGCTCGACACGTGGACGGTGAGCGCGCCCGGTGGCATGGCCAACGTCAGCGGGGACAACGTGTTCGCCCATGCCCCTGACGGAACGGTCCCCGTCGCCGGAGTGTGGGGCGCCGACGACGTGATCGGTGGCGGCCGCCTGGCGGTCTTCATGGACATCAACTGGCTCGAGTTCGCCTACTGGGACCAGAACAGCGCAACCGAGATCGCACTCAACGTCGCGTTGTTCCTGTCCGGGTACGCGTCACCGCCCCAGGTGATTCCCGCGGCCACGATCGAACGCGCGACCGTCAAGACCGTGGAGGCCGCCACCTCCCTCACCGCGGCCCGCTAGCGAGTGACCACCAGGACGGCACTGCCGGCCGGCACGTCGACCGTGGTCGTCGTGCCGGTCACCTTCACGTTCTGCGGGCGCGGGGTGAACTTCGCGTTCTTCTCCACCTTCGACCCCGCGATCGTGATCGCCGTCGAGTCCAGCTTCGGCGCGGTCAGCACGTAGACCCTGGCGTGATGTGCTTTGGCGAGAAGCGTGATCGTCGCGGTGACGGCTGCCGTGCTCTTGTTGTTGACGAACGCGTTGTTGCCGATCCCCCACGCCGTGACCTCGTCAGCACCGGTCACGCTCGCCGCGTGATAGGCACCAGGACCGGCCAGCTTCCACAGCAGCTCGCCGTAGTAGACCCCTTGCACACCAACGGGATTGAGTCCGTCGTACTTGATCGGCGAGTAGTGCAGCGGGAACTGGACCGACGTGCCGCCGTGGAAGTTGATGCCAGAACCCTGCTGCGCCGCGACACCCGACATGTAGTCCAGCGACCACAGCGCCGCCGCCTGCACGTCGCTCACACCGGCCGCGCCACCGTGGTAGTAGTTGTTCGCCTCGGTGACGCGCCACTGCTTGATTCCGTTGGCTTCCCGGGCTTTCTGCATCGCGGCGGACGCGGTGGGCAGCCGTCCGGACTTGTTCGACGCGAGCATGTCCGGGATCGAGGCCTTGTCGTTGCGGGCGATGTACTGGTGCGTGGAGAGGATCGTCGCGCCGCGGTCCTTCTGCGTGCGGCCGAAGTCCATCGCCCACGCCGTCTTGTTGGCCTCGCCGGGGCCGTCGAACTTCGCGTCCGGCACCTTGGCCCTGATGGCGTCGGCGAACTTCGTGAACAGCGCCTCGTACTCGGGCCACGTCTTGACGTAGACGTTCGGCTCGTTGCCGACCTCGAACGCCACCAGGTCCTTGCCGAGGACCTTCGCGGCGACCGCTGCCTCGTCGGCGGCGGCCTCCGGGGTGTTGGTCTTGAGGTTGATGCCGTAGATGACCTTCCAGCCCGTGGCTTTGGCGAACAGCGCGAGCTCGCGGATGTCGGACGGCGCCACCTCGGTCGCCACGCCACCCGAGCCGTCCGGCTTCCACGTGGTCATGTCCACGAGGTTGCCGCCGATGCGCAGCAGGCTCGGACCGAGCAACCGGAAGAGCCGGACCAGGTCGGCGTTGCGGGCGTTGAACATCCGCGCACCGACCCGGTCCTTCTCGTAGCTGAAGCCGGCGAAGTCCCTGCCGACCTGACTCTTGCTCGCCGGATCCACCTGCACGCTCACAGCCGGCGCCGCCTGCGCCGGCGCACCGCTGAACACGATCAACAGGGCCGCTACGACCGCTGCTCCACGCATGGGAGTCCCTTCGTCGGGCGGCGGCGGTATTCGACTTTAGATCGGATGTCTGCGGAAAACGAGCACCGACCGGCCCTCCGTCACCTCGATTACCGATTCGAGCGCCAAACCAGTTGGTGAAGCCAGGTTCTGGAACTCCTCGACGCTGCGTTCCCACCCGCCGAAGTGCACCAGCATGACCAGGTCCATCTCGGTTGAGGCCCCCACACCTCGGATGGATTCCACGACCAGGAGACGACCGGACCTCGGCATGGCCTCGACGACACGGGCCAGGATGCGCCGGGACTGTTCGTCGTCCCAGTTGTGCAGGACGTTGAACAGCAGATAGGCGTCACCGCCCGCGGGGAGCGGGTCGAAGAAGCTGCCGGCGGTCACCTCCGCGCGGTCGCCGAACTCGCTGAAGTTCGCACGAGCCGGAGCGACCTCCAGATCGACGAGGTGCCCGCGCACACCGGGATGAGCCCGCAGAACGGCGGTGAGCAGGTCGCCGGGCCCACCGCCGACGTCGACGATCGCCGGGAACCGGGACCAGTCGATCGCGTCGACGAAGGCCGGGACCTCCTCCCGGATCCGCCAGGTCATCTGCCGGTCGAACGCGGCGCGCAGGTGGGGCTGTTCGGCGAGGTCGGTCCAGAAGTCCCGGCCGTAGCGCACCGGGTAGGCGGGTTCGCCGGTGCGCACGCTGTGGATCAGGTCGGCGAACGCCAGGTCGGCACGGCCCGCGGCGGTCTCCTGGTGCAGGAAGTTGTTCAAGCCGTTGCCGGCGTCCCCGCAGAGAAGGGCGCCGAACTCGGTGGTGCGGTAGCCGGTGCCGGTGCGTTCGACGATGCCGAGGGTGGCGAGGTGGCCGAGGAGGAGTTCCAGGGCCATCGGGTTGACGTCGAGTTCGGACGCCAGCCGGGCAACGGAGGCTGCGAGGTCGGCGGCGGCCGGGTCGGCGGTGGGGTCAGCGTCAGCGTGGTCAGCCCGCAGGCGGTCCGGCAGTCCCAGGGTCACCGCGACCCTCAGCGCCATCGGGGTGACCAGGCCGGACATCCGCCGGAGCGCTTGTACGTCGTTGTCGTTTCCCACGTAGATCGACCCTGCCACCACCGGCAACTCAATTTCTGTCCACACTGAAGCCACAGGGAACACGACACAGTGCGCAAAGGCGCTTACGGTGTGCGTATGAAGACCAACTGGGCGGGCAACGTCACGTTCACCGCAACCCAGGTCGTCGAACCGGCCTCGGCCGACGACCTGCGCGCGCTCGTCCGTGGCTCGTCCGCGGTGCACGTGGTCGGTTCCGGGCACTCGTTCAGCCCGATCGCCGACACGGTGGGCACGCTGGTGTCGCTCGCGCGGATGCCCTCGGTCTTCGAGGTCGAGGACCACGCCGTGCGGGTCGGCGCCGGCATGACCCTCGCCGAGCTGTCCGTGCTGCTGGAGGCCTCCGGCCTGGCCCTGCACACGCTGCCGTCGCTGCCGCGACATCACCGTCGCCGCGCGGTCGCCACCGCCACCCACGGCTCCGGCTGCCGCTCCCTGGCCGGCGCCGTCCGGTCCGTCGAGGTCATGCGCGCCGACGGTTCGGTGGTCGAACTGACCTCCGCCGGCGCCGCGGTGTCGCTCGGTGGACTGGGTGTCATCACCACGGTGACCTTGGACGTGGTGCCGTCCTTCGAGGTCGCGCAGACCGTCTACGAGGACGTCGCCTGGACGACCCTGCTGACGAACTTCGAGCAGATCTTCGACGGCGCGTACAGCGTCAGCGCGTTCATCGACTGGCAGGGCGGCGCGACGCTGTGGGCGAAGCACCGCGTGGGTGACGAGCCGTTCGCCTTCCCCGGCAGGGAAGCCGACGGGCCGCGCCACCCGGTGGTGGGCCAGCCGCCCTCCCGCTGCACTGTTCAAGGTGGCGTGCCCGGCCCGTGGCACGAGCGCCTGCCCCACTTCCGCGCCGAGTTCACCCCGTCCGTGGGCCAGGAGCTGCAGACCGAGTACTTCGTTCCCCGCACCCGCGCCGTCACCGCCCTGCGCGCGCTCGCGGAGATGTCCACGGTGATCTCACCACTCGTGCAGGCCTGCGAGATCCGCACGGTGTCGGCCGAACCGCAGTGGCTCAGCCCCGCCCACGACCGCGAAAGCCTCGCGATCCACTTCACCTGGGTGCCGAACACCCCGGCCGTGCTGGCTCTCCTGCCCCGCTTGGAGGAGGCGATCGCGCCGCGGCCGCACTGGGGCAAGCTCTTCACCGTGCCGCCGACGCTGCTGGCCGCCCGTTACCCGCAGTGGGACGCGTTCCGGGGGTTGCTGCGGGAACACGACCCGAAGGGCGTGTTCCGCAACGACTTCCTGACCCGTTTCTTCGGCTGACGTCCTACTCGGCCTTCTTGCGCAACGTCTCCAGCTCGTCGTCGGAGAAGCCGTAGGTCGTCACCACGGTCATCTTCTGGCTCGTGACCAGCAGACCGGGACCCCACTCCTCGACCACGACACCACGCTGGTTCGCGGACTCGAAGAACGGCTTCCCCGTCACCCCGAGATCGACCTCGGCCGGCCAGAACAGCGTGCGACGGGCCTCGCCGGGGTGGAACTCGTGGGCGAACTTCAGCTGGTTGATGAACGTGATCCAGCCTTCGGTGATGTCGTCGTAGTAGTCGTCCCACTCGGGCGAGGTGCCCTTGGGCGCGCGGGTCAGGACGATGCGCGTGCCCTCGGGGACAGGCGTGAGGGTGAAGGTGTCGTGACCTTGCACCGTCAGGGTGCGCTCGCCCTCCTCGGCGTGCTGGAAGAAGATCAGGTCGATCTCGGCCTCCAGCTCCGGCGCGTCCCAGCCGTGCCAGTGGAAGATCTTCTCCTTGTCGCGGAAGGACCGCCAGACCTCGTCCACCGGTGCCGCGACGGTGATCTCGATGCGGACGCCGTCAGCGTCGCTCTGATTGAAGATCATCTGCTACTCCTGGATGGCCCATGGCGACCACCCGGTACGGGCGGCCTGACTCGGTGTCGTACTTCAACGCGATCTGCCGCACCGCTTCGGCGAGATCGCTGGTGAACTCGTGGATGTCACCGGGCGCGCCGAAGCGGACCGTCGTCTCCACGGTGAAGGTGAGCAAGCGCTTTCCCGCATCGGCGGCGGCCGCCGTCATCCGGCCGACCTCCCGCGCGGTGTCCTCGGCCACCGACACCAGATGCGTCGCGGCGAACTGGTCCTGGACGTCCGCCGCGATCTCACGGCCCGGCCGGGCGCGCAGGACGCGTTCGACGCAGCCGCGCCGCTGGCGTTCCTCGACGAGCTCGACGAGTCCTGCCTGTTCCAGGGCTCGCACGTGGTAGTTGACCCGTTGGCGCGGCAGGTCCAGCGCCGCCGCGAGCTGGGTCGCCGACGCGGGCGACTTCAGCAGCTCCAGCAGCGAACGCCGCAACGGGGAGAGTTCCACGCCCAGCACGGTCCCATTTGACAAATTCATTTGTCAATACCGGAACACGACCGGAAACAGTTAGGTTCGTTGACGGTTGCAACAAACCAGCCCCACCCTGTGACCCGTGAGAACCCCCCTGCTGGTGGCAGCGTTGGCAGCAGCGGCGATCGTTCCTGTGTGGACGATCGCGGCCCAGGCCGACGTGGTGCCAGGAACCGCTTATCAGGTGACGAACGTCGGCAGCGGAAAGTGCGTGGAGTCGCTGGGATCGGCGAACGGCGCACAACTCCGCCAACAGAACTGCTCTGGGCAGACCTGGAAGTTCACGCCCACGAGCGACGGTTACTACACGGTCGGCGAAGGCTCGGTCTGGGACGTCTCGAACGTGTCCACCGAGGACAACGCGCCGATCCACATGTGGCAGTCCTTCAGTGCCAACAACCAGCAATGGCGCCCCGAACAGGTGGGTACGGACACCTACCGGTTCGTGAGCCGCCACAGCGGCAAGTGCCTCGACGTGCCCGGCGCGTCGACCGGTGACGTCCAGTTGGTGCAGTACACCTGCAACGGCACCAACGCCCAGGCGTTCCGGCTCGGCACCGGCACGCCGCCGAACCCCGGCCAGCCCGACTTCGGCCCGAACGTGCTGATCTTCGACCCGTCGATGCCGGCCAGCACCATCCAGGCGCGGCTCAACGACGTCTTCCGGCAGCAGGAAGAGGGTCAGTACGACGCGCGCCGGTTCGCGATCATGTTCAAGCCCGGCAGCTACAACGTCGACGTCAACATCGGCTTCTTCACCCAGGTGCTCGGGCTCGGCCTGAACCCGGACCAGGTCAACATCAACGGCCAGGTCCACGTCGAGGCCGACTGGTTCGAGGGCAACGCGACGCACAACTTCTGGCGTGGCGCGGAGAACCTCGCGATCCGGCCGCCGGGTGGCACCAACACGTGGGCCGTCTCGCAGGCCTCCGCGATGCGCCGCACGCACGTCTACGGCAACATGCAGCTCGACGACAACGGCTGGTCCAGCGGTGGTTTCCTCGCCGACTCGGTCGTGACCGGGCAGGTCCGCTCCGGCTCACAGCAGCAGTGGCTGTCGCGCAACACCGAGTGGGGCTCGTGGACCGGCGAGAACTGGAACATGGTCTTCGTCGGCGCCCGCAACGCCCCGCAGACGACGTTCCCCGAGCCGCCGTACACGAACGTCGCGCAGACCCCTGTCGTGCGTGAGAAGCCGTTCCTGAACATCGACGGCAGCGGCAACTACAGCGTCTTCGTCCCCGCCCTGCGCTCCAACACCAGCGGCACCACCTGGGCCGCCGGCAACCAGCAGGGCACGAACATCCCGCTGTCGGACTTCTTCATCGCCAAGCCCGGCACTTCGGCCGCGACGATGAACCAGCAGCTCGCGGCCGGCAAGCACCTGCTCCTCACTCCGGGCATCCACCAGGTTTCCGAGCCGATCCGGGTCACCCGTCCCGACACCGTGGTCTTCGGCCTGGGCCTCGCGACGGTCATGCCCACCAACGGGAACATGGCGCTCGATGTGGCCGATGTGGACGGTGTGAAGGTCGCGGGCCTGCTGATCGACGCGGCCCCGACGAACTCGCCGCTGCTGATGCAGATCGGTGCGCCGGGCAGCACGGCACGCCACCAGGCCAACCCGACGTCGGTGCACGACCTGTACGTGCGGATCGGCGGTTCGGCCGTCGGACGGGCCACGACCTCGTTGGTGGTCAACAGCCACGACGTGATCGGTGACCACCTCTGGCTGTGGCGCGGTGACCACTCCATCGGTGTCGGCTGGGACGTCAACAGAGCGGACACCGGCTTGATCGTCAACGGCAACAACGTGACGATGTACGGCCTGTTCGTCGAGCATTACCAGAAGTACCAGACCATCTGGAACGGCCAAGGCGGCCGGACGTACTTCTACCAGAACGAGATGCCGTACGAGGTGCCGAACCAGGCGGCGTGGATGAACGGCTCAACCCGCGGCTACGCGGCGTACAAGGTCTCCAACAACGTCACGACACACGAGGCGTGGGGCTTGGGCAGCTACATCTTCGCCAATGCCAACCCGAGCGTGGTGGCCGACCGGGCGTTCGAGGTGCCGAACACCCCTGGCGTGAAGTTCCACAGCATGGTGACGATCTCGTTGGGAGGTAAGGGAACCATCGAGCGGATCATCAACAACTCGGGTGGAAGGGTGACCGCCGGGTCTACCGAGGCCTACCTGGCGAATTACCCGTGATGTTTCCCCAAAAATTGATGTTCCACTGAGCGGTTTTCGACTACGCATCCCCGTGCTCCGGTCCGCATGGACTGGAGCACGGGGATGCTCTGTGCCGTAGAGGTAGTGCAAGGAGGGGCTGCCAGCCGGCTCGAAACCGCCCTCAGGCCAGCCGCTTCGGCCGGTTGATCTTCATCTCGTCCATGTCGGTGACGGTGGCGCGCAGCCCGCGGAAGTCGACGCCCAGCGCGTCGAGGGCCGCGGTCGCGCGCCGCAGTCCCGCATCGTCCGGCTTTTCCGAAGCCGTGAGAATCACGCGGTAGCTGAAGAAGTCGAGCTTCTCGTCGAACGTCAGCGCGCCTTCCTCGCTGAACCCGCCGCTGCGCAGGAAGTCGAAGCCCTCCAGGTGCTCCCGGAGCATTGAGCGCTGGTCATCGGTCAGGTCGGCGAAGCGTCCGCGGACGAGTACCCGGTAGGTGTGTTCAGCCACGAGGAAACATCGTGCCCGCAGGCACGATGGTGTGGCGAACGATTTCTCCAGTGCGGAAGAATCATGGTCTATGAACGCAAAAGA
>NZ_VSRL01000196.1 GCF_012184385.1 Lentzea indica | reverse complement strand
GACACCACGGCACAGCGGGCGTCCGACGACGCCCGTCGCGCGTCTGGCCGCCGCGTTGCGTGCGGCTGTTCTCGAGACTGAGTAGCGGCATCAACCGATCGGTTGATCCGGGTGTCGCCGGCTGTTCGATGATCTTTGCTTCGTGCTGCCCGATCGTGGTGGCATGGCAATCATCGAAGTGCGCGACCTCGGCAAGCGGTACGGGCCGAAGGTCGCCGTGGACTCGGTGTCCTTCGAGGTCGCCGAGGGGGAGATCTTCGGCATTCTGGGGCCGAACGGGGCGGGCAAGACGACGACCGTCGAGTGCGTGGCGGGGCTGCGGGTGCCGGACCAGGGGAGCGTGTCGGTGCTCGGGCAGCCTCCTGCCTCGATGCGGTCCGCGATTGGAGTGCAGCTGCAGTCGTCGGAGCTGCCGGAACGGATACGGGTCAGCGAGGCGCTGTCGCTGTTCTCGTCGTTCTACCCGTCGCCGGCCGACTGGTCGTCGCGGCTGGGGCTGACCGATCATCTCGGCGTGGAGTTCGGGCGGCTGTCCGGTGGGTTGAAGCAGCGGCTGTCGATCGCGCTGGCGTTGATCGGGTCGCCGCGTGTGGCGATCTTGGACGAGCTGACGACGGGCCTGGATCCGCAGGCGCGGCGCGACACGTGGTCGGTGATCGAGGAGGTGCGGTCGGCCGGCGTGACGATCCTGCTGGTCACCCACTTCATGGAGGAGGCGGAGCGGCTCTGCGACCGGGTGGCGGTGTTCCGCGACGGGCGGATCGCCGCTCTGGACACGCCTTCCGGGCTGGTGTCGCGTGTGGACGGTGCCACTCGGGTGCGGTTCGTTCCGTCCGCTTCCCTCGACATCGCGCTGTTGCAGGCGTTGCCGGAGGTCACCGAGGTGTCGTCGATGGGGGAGCAGATCGTCGTCAGCGGGTCGGAGAACCTGCTGCACGCGGTGACCTCCTTGCTGGCGCGCAAGCAGATCGTGGCGCGGCAACTCCGCGTCGACCAGGTGTCGCTGGACGACGCCTACGTTGAGCTGACCGGGGGTAGTGATGTTGCGGATCATTGAGGTCGAGGCGCGGCTGTTCGTTCGCGATCGGCTGAACTCGGTGTTCGCCCTGTTGTTCCCGACGTTGTTGCTGCTGGTGCTGGGGGCGATTCCGGCGTTGCGGACGCCCGCGCCGGAGTTCGGTGGGATCCGGTTCATCGACAGCTACATGTCGTCGCTCGTCGTGTTGACGTTGGCGTTCATCGGGTTGCAACGCGTGCCGTCAGTCGTGGCGACCTATCGGGAGAAGGGTGTGCTGCGCCGGCTTTCCACGACGCCCATGCATCCGGCGCGGTTGCTGGTCGGGCAGATGGTGGTCAACTTCGCTGCGGTGATCCTGTCGGTGCTGGTCACCATCGTGGTGGCGTACCTGGTGTTCGGCGTCGACCTGCCCCACCATCCGCTGGGCCTGGCAGCGGCGGTCGTGCTTGGCGGCGCAGGGACGTTCGCGCTGGGACTGCTGATCGCCGCACTGGCCCCGAACGCGCGATCGGCGGGTGGCTGGTCCACGGTCGTGTTCATGCTGCTGATGTTCTTCGGCGGTGTGTACCTGCCGCGGTTCATGCTGCCCTCGGTGGTTCAGGAGATCGGTTCGTACGCGCCTCCCGGTGTGGAGGCGCTGCAGCAGGCGTGGCTGGGAACCGCGCCGGACTGGCGGCATCTCGCGATCATGGGACTGGTGAGCGTCGTGGCGGGTACCGTCGCCGCCAGGACGTTCCGCTGGGAGTAGCTCGTGGACATGGCCGCGTTGGACAGGTGGGAGCGCAGGCTCGCCACGATCGCCCACGTGATCCCGTACTTCGTGCTGACCGTGACGACGGTGATGTACTCGATCTTCACCGTGCACTCGGCGGGGGAACGCTGGATCACCTACGGCGTTGTGGCGTTCGGCTTCGTGTGGATGGCGTGGTGGTTCACGCTGCACCCCGCGTGGCACAGCCGTGTGGAGCTCATGGCCGTGTTCGTCGGTGGCATGGTCCTGTTCTACAGCGTGCTGGGCATGCGCGAGCACTGGTTCGGCGCCGTGTCCTACGCGGTCTACGTCTACGCGAGCGAATGCCTGCGTGGCCGCTGGATGTTCTTCGTGGTGGCGCTGACCGCCATGCTGGCGACGCTGTCGTTGTTCGGTGGCTACCCACCCCCGGACGCGGAGCCCGCCTTCTGGTTGCTGCTGCTCGTTTTCGTGGTGGTGGCGTGCACCTTCACGTTCGTGGGCCACGTGACGACCGAACAAGCCCGTCGGCGCAAGGAACTCCTCGAGGAGAACGAGGGCCTCCACGCCCAGCTGCTGGTGCAGGCGCACGAGGCCGGTGTGCAGGACGAGCGCCACCGGTTGGCGTGCGAGATCCACGACACGCTGGCACAGGGCCTCGCGGGCATCATCACGCAGTTGTCGGCGGCTTCCCCGGCTGACTGGGAACGCCGAGTGTTGGTGTCCGTCGAGCTGGCGCGGGAGAACCTGGCAGAGGCCCGCCGCTCGGTGCACGCGTTGCGCCCGCCCGCGCTGGACTCCGCGGCCCTGCCGGAAGCACTGGACGAGGTGGCGTCGGGCTGGTCCACGGTGTACGGCGTGCCGGTCTCGGTGACGCTGACCGGTGCCGTGCGCGTGATGCACCCGGAGGTCGAGGTCGCCTTGCTGCGCACGGCCCAGGAAGCTCTGACGAACGTGGCGAAACACGCGTCGGCGTCCCGCGTGGGCCTGACCCTGTCGTACATGGAGGACGTGGTGACGTTGGACGTGCGCGACGACGGCGTGGGCTTCGACCTCGGGCTGCCGTCGTCGGGTTTCGGCCTGTCCGCGATGAGGCACCGCGTGCACCGCCTGTCCGGCGCGCTGTTCGTGGAGTCCGAACCCGGTGCGGGGACGGCGATCTCGGCGCGGGTGCCCGCATGATCCGCCTGGTGATCGTCGACGACCACCCCGTCGTCCGCGACGGCCTGCGCGGCATGCTTTCCGCACCCGACTTCGAGGTTGTGGGCGAGGCGGCGTCCGGCGACGAGGCAGTGGCGGTGGTTTCGGCCGTGTCCCCGGACGTGGTCCTGATGGACCTGCGGATGCCCGGTTCCGACGGCCTGTCCGCGATCGAACGGTTGCGCACCCACCCGTGCCGGGTGCTCGTGCTCACCACCTATGACACCGACCGCGACGTGCTGCCCGCCATCAAGGCCGGCGCCACCGGCTACCTGCTGAAGGACACCCCGCGCGACGAACTGCAGCGCGCCATCCGTGCCGCCCACGCGGGCGAGGCGGTGTTGTCGCCCGCTGTGGCGACGCGGCTTCTGGGCCAGGTGCGGGAGCCCGCTTCGGAACCGTTGTCCGCGCGGGAACTGGACGTGCTGGCGTTGGTGTCACGCGGATCGACGAACCGTGCGGTGGCCGCGGCGCTGTTCATCAGCGAGGCCACCGTGAAGACCCATCTGCTGCACGTCTACGCGAAGCTGGGTGTCTCGGACAGGGCCGCGGCTGTCGCAGTGGCGTACGAACGCGGACTGCTGCGAGGTCGCGAGCGATGATTCCCCAGGCCCGGGTGAATGGCGAGTTCCCCCGCGGCGGGACCACTTCGGTTGGTCCCGCCGCCTGCGGCAACTCCCCCTTGCCACTCCCTCACCCCTCGCGTTGTAGGAACTCCCGCCAGTCCCCGAGATACGAGATGTCCCGAATGTCACCCGATCGGAGCAACGAGGAGTCCTTCAGCACGGCGTCGCGCAGCACCGTGGCCAGCGCGGCGCTGCCGTCTTCGAGCTCGATGACACCGATCTCCAACTCCGGCGGTTCCGCCGGCACGAGGTGGTCGCGCAGGACCTTCAGCGGCAGGTCGTACAGCTCACCCACCACCTGTGCCGACCCCGACTCGTGCATCGCGGGGAACTTCCCCCGCACCGAGAAGTACCGGTACTTGGCCGCACTGCGTGCCTGGCACACCATCGGCGTGCCCTGGAGCTGGTCGTGCAACGGTCCACCCCGCATGCCGCCGCCGTTGAGAAAGATCAGTGCCATGACTCTCCTGGGTCCTGTGGATGGGCGAGGACAGAGAGGACAGCGGCAGCCCCGTGCCGCCGTGCCGCACGGCCACGAGCTCGGCCGCGATCGAGACCGCCGTTTCCGCGGGGCTGCGGCCGCCGAGGTCGAGACCGATCGGTGAGCGCAGCCGCGCCAACGCCGCGGAGGGCACCCCCTCCGCGCGGAGCCGGTCGAGGCGCTCCAGGTGCGTGCGGCGGGAACCCAGTGCGCCCACGAAGGCCAAAGGCCTCGACAAGGCCTCTGTCAGCACCGGGATGTCGAACTTGGGGTCGTGGGTGAGCACCACGACGGCCGTCTGCGCGTCGGTGTGGGTGGAGGCGAGGTAGCGGTGTGGCCAGTCGACGACGACCTCGTGCGCTGCGGGAAAGCGTTCGGGGGTGGCGAAGATCGGGCGCGCGTCGCACACCGTCACGTGGTAGCCGAGGAAGCGCCCGATCTCGGCCACCGCGGCGGCGTGGTCGATGGCGCCGAACACCAGCAGACGTGGTGGCGGCATCCAGCTTTCCGTGAACGTGCGGCCCTCGGCTGAAAAGCGCACCGAGACGGGGTGTCCGTCCAAAGAAGCCTGAAGTGCCGCGCGCAAAGAGGAACTGTCGCGCTGCACCAGGACATCGAGCGAGCCGCCGCAGGTCAGGCCTACCGCGAACGCCGTGTCGTCGGAGTATCCGAACGTGGCCAGCGTAGAAACAGACGTCTCCAGCACTGTGCGGGCCAGGTCGTAGACCTCGGCCTCCACGCAGCCGCCGGACACGCTGCCGATCACCTCTCCCGAGGGGCCGACGGCCATCGCGGCGCCGACCGGGCGTGGCGCGCTGCCCCGCACGGCCACCACCGAGGCGACCGCGAACCGGTCCCACGACAGCAGCGTCGATGCCAGGTCACGCATCGAACCTCCCTTTCCTGGAGGCCCGGCCGGGTGGCCGCCCGGCCGAGCCTCACCGCGTCACGTGCCGCTGATCAGGTCCACGCCGAAGTACACGGCGAACATCAGGGCGAGGCTCGTCATCAGCCAGCCCGGCCAGCGGCCCTTGCAGATGCGCAGGACCACGTAGGAAACGAGGCCGGCGCCGATGCCGTTGGTGATCGAGTAGGTGAACGGGATGATGGCCACGGTCAGGAACACCGGGATCGTGAAGTCCGTGTCCTGCCACGGGATTCGGCGGATCTGGGTCATCATCAGGCCGCCGATCACCACCAGGGCCGGTGCCGCCGCCTGGGCGGGCACCACGGTGGCCAGCGGGGTGAAGAGCAGGGCCACCAGGAACAGTCCGCCGGTGACCACCGAGGCCAGGCCGGTTCGGGCGCCTTCGCCAACGCCCGCTGCCGACTCCAGGAACACGGTGTTCGGAGCTGAACCCGTCACGCCACCGGCGATCGCGCCGGCGCCGTCGACCATGAGGATCTTGCCCATGCCCTCGACCTTGCCGTCACGGGTGAGGCCCGCTTCGTCGGACACCGAGGTGATGGTGCCCATGGCGTCGAAGAAGCCGGACAGGACAAGGGTGAAGAGGAAGATCGTCGCGGCGATCACCCCGGCGGAGACGAAGCCGCCGAACAGATCCACCCGGCCGAACAGTCCGAAGTCGGGGGAGCCGGCGATCGACGAGGGCAGCGACGGGGTCACCATGCCCCAGTTCTGGATCGTGAACGTGGAGTTCACGACGATGGCGACGACTGTGGCCACCACGATGCTGATCAAGACTGCACCGGGCACGCCGCGCGCCATCAGGACGATCATCAGCAGCAGACCGAGGCAGAAGATCACGATCGGCCAGCCGCTGAGGTGGCCGTCGATGCCCATCCGCACAGGGACCGTGGAGTGGGCCGCGTCCGGAGTCCGAGTCACGAAACCGGCGGAAACCAGTCCCACCAACGCGATGTAGAGCCCGATGCCCACGGTGATGGCGATCTTCAACGGTTCGGGGATCGCGTTGATGATGCGTTCGCGGACGCCGGAGGCGGCCATGATCACGATGCACACGCCCTCCAGCACCACCAGGCCGAAGGCCTGGGCCCACGTCATGGTCGGCGCCATCTGGAAGGCCACCACGCCGTTCACACCGAGACCGGCGGCGATGGCCAGCGGGGCGTTGCCGACGAGTCCCATCAGGACGGTCATCACGCCCGCCGCCAGTGCGGTGGCGGTGGTGATCTCGGCGATGGTGAGCTTGGCGCCGGTGATGTCGGCGGACGCGCCGAGGATCAACGGGTTCAGCAGCACGATGTACGACATCGCGACGAACGTCGTGATGCCACCGCGAACCTCGCGACCCAAAGAGCTGCCGCGTTCGGTGATGCGGAAGAACTGGTCAAGGGCAGACGACGATTGTCGGCTCCGCAACTGAGTCATGGAAGGACGGCCTTTCCCATGCCGGTGGGCGCGTTCCAACGCCGGAACGCGTTTATGCGATGCAAGCTCCGGTCAGCAAAAAAGGCTTGTGGCCCTAGTAATCGATACGAGTCGCGAGCGACAACCACGCGGTGAACGGGGCGTTGTCCTCGCCTGTGGAGATCTGGTGCACGGGCAGGTCCCAGTCGGTGCGGGGCTTGCCGAACAGTTCGTAGAACTCCCGGTCGTCGAAACCGGCCGCGGCCGCGTCGTGGCGGTCGGCGGCGTAGATGACCTTGTCCACCCGCGCCCAGAGTGCGGCAGACAGGCACAGCGGGCACGGCTCGCACGAGGAGATCAGGGTGCAGCCGGTCAGACGGAAGTCGCCGAGCGCCTGGCAGGCCGCGCGGATCGCGACGACCTCGGCGTGTGCGGTGGGGTCGAGCGACGGCGTCACCTGGTTCACGCCGGTGGCGATCACCTCGCCGTCGCGGACGACCATGGCGCCGAACGGGCCGCCGCCGGAGGCCACGTTGCGGGTGGCCAGGTCGATCGTGGCGAGCAGATGTGCGTTCACAGCAAGAACTCCAGAGCTCAGGTACCGGTGAGGTGTTCTGGGCGGACCGGGACGCGGGTGAGCGCCAGGCCGGTCGCCGCGCGGATCGCCGCCACGATCGCCGGGGTCGACGAGATGGTGGGCGGTTCGCCGACGCCGCGAATGCCGTACGGGGCATGGGGGTCGGCGAGCTCGAGCACGTCGATGCTCATCGGCGGCATGTCGAGCACGGTGGGGATGAGGTAGTCGGTGAACGACGGGTTGCGCACCTTGCCGCCGGAGGTCTGGATCTCCTCCATCACCGCGAGACCGAGGCCCTGGGCGGAGCCGCCCTGGATCTGGCCCATCACGGCCTGCGGGTTCAACGCGCGACCGACGTCCTGCGCGCAGTCCAACGAGACCACGCGCACCAGACCGAGTTCGACGTCCACGTCGACGACGGCGCGGTGCGCGGCGAAGCCGTACTGGACGTGCGCATTGCCTTGTCCTGTCTCAGGATCCAACGCCTCGGTCGCGCGGTGCCGCCACTCGACGGTCTCGTCGATCACTTCATCACCGATGTCGGTGCGGCCGTCCAGACGCGATCGAACCGCGGCGCAGGCGGCCTTCACCGCGCCACCGGTCACGTAGGTCTGGCGCGAAGCCGAGGTGGAGCCGCCGTTGCCGATCGTGGTGTCCATCGGCAGCACGGTCACGCGTTCGATGCCGAGCTCGGTCCGCACGATCTGCTGCATGATCGTCACCAGGCCCTGGCCGACCTCGCAGGCCGCGGTGTGCACGGCGGCGGCCAACGAGCCGCTGACCATCGACACCCGCACCCGAGCGGTCGAGTAGTCGTCGTAGCCCTCGGAGAAGCAGATGTTCTTGATGCCGACGGCATAGCCGACGCCACGGACGACGCCCTCGCCGTGGGTGGTGTTGGAGACGCCACCGGGCAGCTCGCGGATGTCAGTGGACGTACCGGCGGGCAAAGGCTTGTCCTGCACCAGCTTCAGCAGTTGCGCGACGGGCGCGGCCGAGTCGACCACCTGCCCGGTCGGCATGACGGAACCCTCGGTCATCGCGTTGCGTACCCGCACGTCGACCGGCGACATGCCCAGCGCCTCGGCCAGTTTGTCCATTTGGGACTCATAGGCGAAACCGGCCTGCACAGCACCGAATCCGCGCATCGCCCCGCACGGCGGGTTGTTCGTGTAGACGCCGTAAGCGTCGACGGTCACGTTGTCTACCTCGTACGGCCCGACGCCCAGCGTCGCCGCGTTGGCCACGACAGCGGGAGTGGATGAGGCGTAAGCACCGCCGTCCAGGTACATCTTCGTGCGGACGTAGACGAGCTTGCCTGTGTGGTCGGCGCCGTGCTCGTAGTACAGCACGGCGGGGTGCCGGTGCACGTGGCCATAGAACGACTCTTCGCGGTTGTAGACCATCTTGACCGGCTTGCCGGTGTACAGGGCCAGCAGGCATGCGTGCACCTGCATCGACAGGTCTTCGCGGCCGCCGAACGCACCACCGACGCCGGACAACGTCAACCGCACCTGTTCCTGGGGCAACCCCAGGGCGGCGGCGATCTGGTCGCGGTCGACGTGCAGCCACTGCGTCGCGATGTACAGGTCGACCGAACCGTCCTCCGCAGGCACCGCGAGCCCGGACTCGGGACCGAGGAACGCCTGGTCCTGCATGCCGACCTCGTAGCGCCCTGTGACCACGACATCGGCCGTGACGTCCTGCGAGCCACGCCGGATGGGCACGTGCCGCACCAGGTTCCCGCCGGGGTGCAGCGGGGTGTCGTCGACGGCGGTCTCCATGTCCACGACGGGGTCGAGCACGTCGTAGGTCACGACGATCTTCTTCATGGCACGCAGAGCGGTCTCCGGGTGGTCGGCACCCACCAGCGCGATCGGCTCGCCCTGGTAGCGCACGACGTCCACCGCGAGCACCGGCTGGTCCTTGTGCTCGAGCCCGTACAGGTTCCGTCCCGGCACGTCCGAATGCGTCAGCACCGCATACACACCCGGCACCTTCAGCGCCTCGGTGATGTCCACGGACGTGATCCGGGCGTACGGGTGCGGCGAACGCAGCGTCGCGCCCCAGATCATGTCCTCGTGCCACAGGTCCGACGCGTAGGCGAACTCGCCGCGCACCTTCAGGTTGCCGTCCGGGCGCTGCGGCGACGTCCCGATGCCACCCGACACCGCGGAGGTCAGTTCGGCGGGAGTGAGGGTCATCGCGCTGCCTCCTGAAGCTTGGTGCTGGCCGCGGAAAGATCCCGCGCCAGCTCGTCGGTCGACGCCGTCAGCAGAACCCCGTCCCGCACGACGACACGACCGCCGACGATCAACAGTTTCAACGGCGGGGGAGTGCCCAGAACCAGTGCCGCCACGGGGTCAGCGATGCCCGCGTGGTCCATTCCGGACAGATCCCAGACCGCCAGGTCCGCCACCTTGCCCTGCTCGATCGAGCCCAGCGAGTCCGCGCGGCCCAGCACCTGAGCGCCGCCCATCGTGCCCATCCACAACGCCTTGCGGGCGTCCAGCGCACGCGGCCCACCCCGCTGGCGAGCCTGGTACAACGCGGAGCGCAGCTCGACGACCAGTCCACCGTCCTCATTGGACGCCGCGCCGTCGACCCCGAGCCCCACCGGCGCGCCGGCGTCGAGCAGGTCGCGAACGGGCGCGATCCCGGTGCCCAGCCGCCCGTTGGACGTCGGGCAGTGCGCGGAACCGGTGGAGGTCGCCCCGAGGCGCTTCACCGCGGCCGGCGACAGGTGCACGGTGTGCGCGAGCCACACGTCCGAACCGAGCCAGCCGAGCTGTTCGGCGTACTCGGTCGGCGTGCATCCGTTCTCCGCCAGGCACTGCTCTTCCTCGTCCAGCGTCTCGGCGAGGTGCGTGTGCAGCCGGACGCCGTGACGACGAGACAGAGCGGCAGCCCCGGTCATCAGCTCACGCGACACCGAGAACGGTGAACAAGGCCCGACGGCAACCCGGACGAGAGCGTCGTCGGCGGTGGAGTGGTAGTCGCCGATCGCCTGCTCCGTCGCGATCAACGCGGCCTCGGTGTCCTCGACCAGGTTGTCCGGCGGCAACCCGCCATCGGACTGACCTCGGTCCATCGACCCGCGGATCGCCTCCAGCCGGATCCCGATCCGCCTGCCGGCCGAGACCAGCGCGTTGAACACGTCACCGCCACCGGACGGGAAGACGTAGTGATGGTCGGCGGCGAGCGTGCAGCCCGTCAACGCCAGCCGGGCCAGGCCGGCGGACGCGGCGGAGTGCGTCACCGAGTCGTCCAGCCCGCGCCACACCGGGTACAGCGTGGTCAGCCACTCGAACAGCGTCGCGTCCTGGGCCAGCCCGCGCGTCGCCCACTGGTACAGGTGGTGGTGCGTGTTGATCAGCCCCGGCGTGACCAGGCACGACGACGCGTCGACGTAGGTGTGCGACTCGTACGGCCGGGGCGCCGGACCCGAACCGACCGAGACGATCCGCCCGCCGTCGACGACGACGTGCCCGGACAGGTGCTCGGTCCCGGCAGAATCCACAGTGGACACCGCGCAGCGGTCAAGAACGATCATCGGCGTGACGCCGCCAATCGCACCGCGTCCAGGATCTTCTCGTACCCCGTGCAGCGGCACAGGTTCCCGGCGAGCGCCTCGCGGATCTCCGGGTCTGACGGCGACGGCACGCGGTCGAGCAGATCGTGCGCCGCCACGACGAGACCTGGCGTGCAGAACCCGCACTGCACCGCGCCCGCCTCGACGAACGCCTCCTGCACCGGGTCCAGCGCGTCCCCGTCCGCGAGCCCTTCCACGGTGCGAACGTCCCTGTCTTGCGCCTGCCCTGCCGCGACCAGGCACGCACACACCGGCACGTTGTCCATGTACACCGTGCAGGAACCGCACTCACCCTGTTCGCAGGCGTTCTTCGAGCCGGGCAGCCCGAGCCGCTCGCGCAGCAGGAACAGCAGCGACTCGCCTTCCCAGACGTCGTCGGCCTGGCGCTGTTCGCCGTTGACCGTCACGTTCACGCGCATGCCTTTTCCCCGTCCACGAGTTGCTGCCAGGCCCAGCCCAGCGTCCGGCGAGCCATCACTGCCAAGGCGTGCTTGCGATACGCAGCCGACCCGCGCACGTCGTCGATCGGTGACGCGGCCTGCGAGACCAGCTCCCCGAACTCGCGCTTCACCGAGTCCAGCAACGGCTTGGGTGCCTTGAAGTCCAGCGCGGAGGCCAGGAACTCCTCTGCCTCCAAAGCCCTGCGCGGTGTTGGAGCGGCGGAACCAACCGCCGCGCCGACCCGGTTCTCCTCTGGGAACAGCGAGATCGCGAACGAGCACACCGCGATCACCATGGCGTTGCGCGTGCCGACCTTGGAGAACTGTTGTGGCCCCTTGGCAGGCGCCAGGTGAACCGCCACGATCAGCTCGTCCTGCTCCAAGGCGTTCCGCTTGACTCCCAAGTAGAAGTCGGCAGCCGGGATCATCCGCGTGCCGCGCACGGAGGCCACCTCGATGACCGCGTCCGACGCCAGCAGCACGGGATGCGTGTCGCCCGCGGGGGATGCCGCGCCGAGGTTGCCGCCGACCGTGCCCCGGTTGCGGATCTGCGGCGACCCGACCGTTCGCGAGGCCATGGCCAGGCCCGGCAGTTGCGCGCCCAGCTCGTCGATGATCCGCACGTACGGCACGCCCGCACCGACCCTCAGCCCGTCGGACCACTGCTGGAGCTCGGGAATCCGCGTCAGGTCCAGCAGCGCGGACGGCCTGCGGTGGTCGTAGTTGAGCTCCACCATCACGTCCGTGCCACCGGCGATCGGCACGGCGTCCGGCATGGAGGCCTTGAGCTCCAACGCCTCCGCGAGCGTTTCCGGTCGAAGGAAGTCCATCGTCAGCTACCTCGGTAGGTGGAGTAGGCGAACGGCGACAGCAGCAGCGGCACGTGGTAGTGCTGTGCCGGATCGGAGTAGGCGAACGTGAGCACGACCTCAGGGAAGAACGGCGCCGCCTCCGAGGTGTCGAAGACCAGCCGGTAGACCCCCGCCTCCAGACCATCACCCCATCCGGTGATCCGGCCATCGGCGTTCGTCTCGGCGGAACTCACCTCGGTCCCGTCGCGGCGCTGCAGCGACACGGTGATGCCCGCGAACGGCCTGCCTCGTGCCGCGTCCAGCACGTGCGTGGAGATCGTCACTCGCCCTCCCATCTGGTTGTGAGCCAGTACACAGAGCCAGAGGTCCGCACCTCTACGGCGGGACACATGAATCGCCAGGCTCCTACAGACGGTCAATTTGTGCTTTCCTACAAACACGAATGGACGAAAGTGACCCCTCATGTTGCTGCTGCGGACGTTGCTGCAGATGCCGGAACTGCGCCTGAGCCTGCACACCGGTGAAGACCAGCTCGACCGCACCGTCACCCGCGTGTACGGAACGGAGCTGCCCGACCCCAGTCGGTACCTGTCCGGCGGGGAGCTCGTGCTGTCCGGCCTGCTGTGGCACCACGGCCCGCAGGACTCCGAGACGTTCGTCCGCTCGCTCGCTCTGGCCAAGGTCGCCGGCCTGGCGGCCAGCGAGACCGAGAACCGCGCGTTGCCGGAAGATCTCGTCGACGCCTGCGTCCGCCACCACGTGCCGCTGCTGGAGGTGCCGGTCGACCTGTCGTTCGCGACGATCACCGAACGCGTGTCGATGGAACTGGTCGGCCTTTCCCGGCACCGCCGCCTGCTGAACGTCGTCGCGGAAGGCTCGGGGCTGCCCGCGTTGCTGCTGGCCGGCGCCCACGAGCTGAGCGCGCCGTGCTGGGTGCTGTCCACGACCGGCAGGGTCGTCGCCGGCGGCGAGCTGCAGGGGCGGATCACCCTGGTGAAGGAGTTCCTGCAGGCCGACAGGCTCCCGAAGACGGTCAGGGGCGTGACGCTCGTGCCCGTCTCCGAACGCGGCGGCAGCAGACTCACCAGCTGGATCCTCGTCGTGGGCGGCGAACCGCAGCAAGAGGCCGCCACCGAGCTCGCGTCGCTCGTCGCGCTGGAACGACTCCGCCAGGCCCAGGGCCGTCAGATCGAGAACCGCACGGCCGCGCCACTGGTCACCGCGGTCTTGAGCGGCTCGGCCGATCTCGAGTCACGGCTGGCGGCGGCCGGCTTGGAGAACGCCCGGCTGCGGGTGATCAGCGCTGTGACGTCGGACCAGCGCACGGAACTCGCGGCCGCGGTGCTGGAGGAGACGCTGCCGCAGGCGCTCGTCACGCCCGTTGGCGACATGGTCTACGCCGTTGCGAAGGCCGACGACTCGTTGCCAGACGATGTGCGCGAGGCGATGCGCGTGATGGAACCGGGACTCGGGTCGTCGCGTGTGCTCGTCGGCATCAGCTCGCCGGTCGAGTGGCGTGGACTCCGAGGCGCCGCGGAGGAGGCCACGCACGCGCGCAGGCTCAGCGAACGGCGCGGCGGTCGCACGTGCGTGGTGGCGGGCGAGGAGATCGCGCTGCACCAGCTGCTGCTCGCGGGCGTCCCGGAGGAACTGCGTGGTTCGTTGCGGCGGCGGCTGCTCGGGCCGGTCCTGGACTACGACGCCGAGCACGGGTCCGATCTCGCCGGGACTTTGAAGGTGTTCCTCGACTGCTCGGGTTCCTGGACCGTGGCGGCTGCCAAGCTGCACGTCCACGTGAACACGTTGCGGTACCGGGTCGGGCGGGTGGAGGAGCTGCTCGGCGTCGACCTCGCCGAGTTCGAGGCTCGCGTGGACCTCTTTCTCGCATTGCAGGCCGGATGATCTGGGCAGGCTGGGTAACCTGGACGGGTGTCCTTCAACCTGATGAAGGCGCTGCGCAGGCTCCGTCCTTCCGCTCCGGTGTCCCAGCATCGGCCGATCGAACGCATCGCGGCCGACCTTCGTCGTGTGCGCAGGACGCAGGCCGGTTTCGAGCCGGGGACCTCGGCGGTCAAGAAGATCGCCGCTCGTCAGGCGTACGACGCGTTGCTCATCCAGGCCTGCACGGCACTCGATGTCGAGCATCGGTTGCGGACTCTGCCCGAAGGCGTGGACCGCGAGATCGAGCGGTTCCGCGTCGAGGAATGTCTAAGGCGTCAAGGTTTGTCAGTCTGATGGCTGATGCGGCTTGAGCCTTCAGGCTGATGCCGGAGCACCTCTTCGGTTTCTACCGTTCGCACCATGAGAACCGCCGCCTTACTCGTGGGCCTGCTGCTCGCCGGAAGCACCGGCTGCGCGGCAGCGCCCAGCATCCGCGTGGTGGTAGAGGGAACGGGTACGACGGACCGGCTCACCTACACGTTTCCGGGTGAGGAGGAACGAACCCTGCGCAACCCGGACATGCCGTTCGAACGCATGGGCGCGCGCAAGGGGAGGGTCGCGATCAGGCTCGAGGGCGTGCAAGGCGAGCTCACGTGCAAGATCATCATCAACGGGCGTCAGGTGAGGTCCGCCACGTCCAACACGGGTGCCGCACTCACGTGCGATCACTCTATGGCCGTCTGACGTAAGACGAAGAAAGCCCGTAACTTCAAGTGGTCGGGGAGGTATGGGTGATGAAGAACGTGGTGAGCGGCAGTGCGGGGAATGTCGTGCAGGCGGGGGCCGTCCGGGATGTGCACTTCCACTCGTCGTGGAGGGAGGTGCCCGCACCGTTCCAGCTGCCGCCGGTGCCGCGGTTCTTCGTGAGCAGGAAGGCCGAGTTGGCCGCGCTTCGTCCCGGTGAGCTGGTGGTGCTGAGCGGGCCCGGCGGGGTCGGCAAGACCTCACTCGCCTTGAGGTGGCTCCAAGATCGGCGTTCTGCCTTTCCCGACGGCCAGCTCTACGCCGATCTCGGGGCGCACGCGGCGGCAGGGCCCGTCGCACCCGAGGACGTGTTGGAGTGGTTCCTGCACGCGCTCGGTGTCACCGACATTCCGCCGCAACTCTCCCGGCGCACCGCGTTGTTCAGGTCCGTCACGGCGCGGCGCCAGCTGTCGGTGCTTCTGGACAACGCGGTGAGCGCCGCCCAAGTTCGCCCGTTGCTGCCCACGTCCGGCACTGTGGTCGTCACAAGCAGGTGGCGGCTCAGTTCGCTCGGGCTCGACGGCGCACGGTTCGTGGACGTCGCGCCGATGGGGGTCGACGAGTCCGTCGAGTTGCTGGAAACCGTGGTGGGGCAAGGAAGGCTCGCTCGCGAGTTCGATGCGGCGCAGGAGGTCGCCCGGTTGTGCGGCGGACTGCCGATCGCGCTTTCCGTGGTGGGGGCCAGGTTGTCGACGCGGCCGCGGCGAACCTTCTCGCGTGAGGTGGTCGAGTTGCGGGACGACAGGCTGCCCGCGCTGGACGAGTCCGCTTCGGTCAGGTCCGTGCTCGATCTGTCCTATGTGGATCTGCCGGATCGGCAGGCACGCCTGTACCGGTTGTGCGCCTGGCATCCCGGCAGCACCTTCGACGTGTCGGTGGCGGCGGCGATGGTCGAGGAACCGGAGTACGACGTGGAGGACGCGCTCGACGACCTCGTGGAGAAGTCGTTGCTGAGCGAGGCCGGTGACGACCGCTTCCGGTTCCACGACCTGCTGCGGGTGCACGCGCGGGGCAAGGCCGATCCCGCCAGGACGACCGCCGTGCGCAGGGCCGTCGAGTGGTACCTGGCACGGGCGGTCGAGGCCGATCTCGTCGTGGCACCGGACAGATACCGGACCGGGCCGGCGTACGCCGCCGCACGGCGGGACGTGTACTCGTCGCCCGAAGAGGCGAAGCGGTGGCTGGCGTACGAGCGGGAGAACCTCGTACGTGCCGTCGAGGTCGCTCCCGCGGACCTGCGGTGGCAGCTGTGCGAACCGTTGTGGGCGCTGTTCGTGCACCACCACCTCTACGCCGACTGGATTTCGACGCACCGCCTCGGCGTCGCGGCGGCGGGGGAGTGCGGCGAACTTCTCGCCCAGGCGCGGTTGCGGACCCGCCTGGCGCTCGCATTGATCAACACGGGCGCCGTAGACGAAGCCGTTGCCGAGCTGGAAGCCGTGCTGGCACTGGACGATCCGCTCAGCAGGTCGACGGCGCTGACCCTGCTCGGCCGGGTGAGCAGGGAGCGTGGTGAGCCAGAGCGGGCATTGGTGCTGTACCGCGAAGCGCTCGCGTTGCGCACCCGCGACCGGGGTCGCGGGCAGGCCAGGCGGCGCATCGGTGAGGCGCTGACGGAGCTCGGCCGGTACGCGGAGGCGATCGTGGAGCTGGAGCTCGCGGAATCCCTGCTGACCGATGCCATCGAGCAGGCGCGCGCACGGACGTTCCTCGCCAGGGCGTACCGGCTGGCCGGTGACCGGGCTCGGGCACGAGCGCTGCTCGACTCCGCGCTGGAAGGGCTGAGCCGCTCACCGGTGCACCTCGCCGACGTGCACCTCGAACTCGCCGACCTGGCCGACGACCCGCGCCCGCACCGGCTGGCCGCGCTCGCGTGCTACCACGACGAGACCGATCCACAGGCCGTGCGCATCCGGGCGTTGCTCGACCAGGACGGCGGTGCAGCCGGGATGATCCCGCAGTGCCGCGAACGGTGAGGTGCCGGCGGGACAGATCAGCACGTCCGCGACGCTTGCCAGCCGGGAACCGGCTCTGGCGATGATCAGCCGGTCAGGCATGGTGTGCCGCCACGGGTTCGGCGCGGGCGTCGTGGGCGGGCTCGGTCAGTCGCAGGAGCCGGTACATGGTGCCGCGCAGGATCGCCGCCGCCTGGTCCGGCCGTGAGGTGAGGCGTGCCGCGAGG
>NZ_VSRL01000195.1 GCF_012184385.1 Lentzea indica | reverse complement strand
CACGCCGACGCCGACGCGCTGCACGCGATCCTCGACCGCGCCCTGACCGAGACCGCCGCGGCGAGCGCGGAGGTCGCGGCATGAGCACGCAGAAACCGTTGACGCGCAACGAGATGCACGGCCTGCTCGCCCACTACCGCCTGGGCGACGGCGACCACGTCAGCGACGACCAGGTGACCGCCTGGCTGCGGGAGCTGCGCCACTACAGCGCCGCCGAGTGCCACGCCGCGCTGTCCTCGTTACCCGCCAACAAGGTCACCCGCGCCACCCCGTCCCAGATCGCCGGCCTGATCGACCGCGCTCGCTCGCAGCCCGCGCGCACCGGCACGCCGAGCTCCGCCCGTCCGCCCGTACCACGCGACCGGGAAGCCGCGGCAGCTGCAGGAGCGCGCGGCATCGCGAAGGTCTACGCCGCGATGGGCTGGACCTGGAACGCCGACCATGTGCTCGCCCGCACGGTGCGGTGCCCGTTCTGCAAGGCGCTGGCCGGGCAGGTCTGCGGCCCGCTCTCCCGTGACCGGTCCGGCAAGCGGGAGCTGCGCGACCCGATCACCCGCATGCACCCGTCCCGGCTGACGGCCGTGAAGAAGAAGCAGGCCGCCGAGCAGTCCACCCGCGGCGAGACCGCGACCACCGCCGCACCGCAAGGAGCCCACGCATGATCGAGAACCCGAGGCCTGACCAGTCCGTCGCCGCTCACGCCCGCCTGGCGCTGGAGGTCGCCGTCGACCAGCTCGTCCAGCCCGGCATGGTCCAGGTCGTGCGGCAGAACCCGGACGGCACTACCCGCACGGAGTGGGCCGAGATCCTGCCGCTGCTCGACCAGGTCGCCGAGGCCGTGCACCCCGGCAGCGAACGCACCGGCAAGACCGCGCACGGCTCGCGCCCGCCGCATCGCTGGCACCGCTCGCGCTGGTCGCCGAGATCCGCGGTGTGGTGCGGCAGGCCTGCCACGGGCACGACCACGAGCAGTACGAGGAGCTGGGCAAGCGGTTGCGGCTGTGGGTGCTGCACGCCGAGGAGTGGCAGTACGAGGCGTTCGACTACCTCGCGTGGGCCGCCGACCGGGCTGCCGAGTGGGTGCGCGAAGCACGGCTGATGCTCGACCCGCCGCCGCGGTTTCCGTTGCACGGCAGGGCTTGCCCGATGTGCCGGGCCACGGCCGTGCAGGTCTGGTCCGAGGAGGAGAACGACTACCTGCGCCGGCCCGCGCTGTCCGTCGACCCAGAGCGGGTCGAGGTCGTGTGTGCCGACTGTGGCGCGGCCTGGGGCATGGACGTGTGGGGCCAGCTGGCCGCAGCGATCGAGCAGCAGCGCCAGGAGACTCTGGCAGTGACCGGCGTCACGTCGGAAACAAGTTGACCTTCAGTCGTTTCAGCAGGCATTATTACAGGGCTGGGTACACGTGTATCCAGATCCCCCCAAACCCCCAACTGAAGCCCGTCGCGCCACCACCCCTCGGCGCGGCGGGCTTCGTTGTGTTTCAAGGGTTTCCGAGCGCGAAGGCCGCGTCGCCGCCACCCGACGCCGCCTTCGCCTTCGCGGGCGACGGCACACCGCAGCACCAGGCGCCCCCACCGCCGAGCGCGACGCCGTCGCCCGCACCCCTCATCAGAAGGGCGGCTCGACCTCGTTCGGCGCGCGCTTGCGCAACGCGGTACGCCGCACGTGGTGGCGCACCGGCTCCTTCTTCAGCCCCACGGTCGGAACCTCGTAGGTCACCAACCCCATCCACGCGCCGTTCTCGTAACGAACCCACTCGGTCACGTGGCCAACCACCCAGCCCGTGGGATTCATGGCGTGCTGGCGCCGGTTCTTCGTCAGCGCCGGCTCTTGCGGCGGGCCTGGAGCATCTCGGTAGACCTCGTCCAGGAGGACCCACACGGGCTCGGGACAGGTCTCGGGAACCTGCTCCAGCGCCCACGAGTACCCATCCTGATCGCTCATACGTTCGATGGTGCGTCGCCCGCTCGCCACCGCGCAAGCCGACGCGGCAACCTCGCGCCACCCCGAGCCACCCCTCCCTGAACCGGCGCTCTCGCCTGCATTCCATTGGCAAAAGCTCGCCGATTCGTTTCTACGCGCTTTCCAGGGTTTTAAAATCCGAACGCACTAATTCATTCTCGGGAATCCCGAACCGCTTGCATTTAGGTGATCAAGCCGGGAAGAATGAAGGGGTATTCAGAGAGGCCCTGGGGTGCTGGTAACACCACAGGGTCAGGTGAAAGGACCCTTGTGTTCTCCTTTGGCAAGCTCAAAAGACTTCTGCCACCGCCCGATGGGGCACTGATTGGGACCCGCTACCGGGAAACCCAGAGCCTCACCGATCCGGCCGAGTTGGCCGCCTACATCATCAGCAGGGCGCGCGATGAGCTCGCGCTGCCCATGTCCGTCTGGCTGTCCACCGGCCGAACCGGTGCGTGCTTCATGGACTTCGACGCCCCCTGCCCTCAGCCGCTGGTCGATGACATCGCCGCACGTCAGGAGCTGCTGGTTGAGATGGAGGACTGGATCGAGCGCTTCAGCTGGTCGCTGCCGGGACAGAGCCCTCTGCACGAGGACCAGCGCCGGTTTCACCGCCAGCTGGCTCTCCGGGAGCCCGTGGATGTCGTGACCTTCGGCATCACGTGGGGCACCGTTGAGATCTCCCACAACAGCCCGTGGTTCCGGCTGCGCAAGCGTGCGGGGGAAATTCTCCGGAATGCCCGCAGCAGCAAGTACGCGAAGTGGCTCGCGCTTCTGTGATCAAGTGGCCGGGGTTTCAGTGGCTGGCTGCTGAGACCCCGGCGCTCACACCTGCCATGCGGGTGCCCCGTTTTTGCTCCGGGTATTTGGCTGCCCAAAACGCGGGTGCCTCGGCGGCTGCTGGTAACAGCCCCGAGGCGTGGCCGGTGCCCATCGGAGCGGACCCGTTAAACGGACTCCGAGAGGAACCGAACGTGACCGATGTTATCCCACCCGAGGACACCGCGATGAGCCCGGCGGAGGCGTTCCGGCAGTACCTCGACAGCCTGCCCGCGCGGGCGCTACGAGCCGAGGCCGAGAAGCTGGACGCGCTCTACCAGACCTTGGCGGCCGACGTAGACGTGATGCGGCTGCTGTGCTTCATCCAGCTCGGCTACTCCGACGAGATCCTTGCCGAGGTGCCGGAGCAGGCCCGGCTGGAGGCGCACGCCCGCGGGTGGCTGTACCGCTCCGGCCGCAAGCTCACGATCGACGGCACGGAGGCGTTGCTCGACTGGCTGCGCCAGGTGGCCCCGCACAAGAACCTGCCCCCGTTCCAGGAGCTGTGGAAGGCGGCGACGGGATGGTGACCGAGCACCCGCAGGCCGCACCGCTCGAAGTCAGGGCCGGGCTTAAGCAATTCGCCGGCCTCGCGGCACGGTACGAACAGCCGGAACAGCGCGTGCACGTGCAGGCCCAGCTCTTCGGGCTGCTGCAAACGGCGATCCCAGTGCACCGGGTCCTGTTCATGGTCGCGGCCGGGTTCAACCGGCCGTCAGCACTGGACTGGCACACCGAGCCCGGCGCGCTGGAAACGGCGGTGCAGGCCGGGCTCGTGGGTGTCCCGCTGGCCGAGGAGTTCGCCTACCGACTCACCGACGCCGGGCACGCGGCGCTGACGCACTGGTACCAGCTCGTCGGATCTCGCCAGGACAAGCCCGACTTCAAGCACTTCTGGGACGCGGTCGCCCTGCGCTGACCGAACCCGCTCGGCGGCGAGGACTCTCCTCGCCGCCGAGTCCTTCCCGCTCATGCTGTTGGCGCACAAGGAGAAACCGATGGATCAGCTCGCAGACGAGGCGCACAGCGCGCCGGGCGCGGACCTCGACGCGGCACGCGAGAAGTTGTTCCGCTACTTCCAGACCGGCCCGCGGCCACCGTGGCGCGAACCTGGCAATGACAAGGGCTGTGAGCAGATGGACGCCGACGTCCTCCGCCTGGCCTCGATGGGCGCGGCCGACCTGTACCTCGACCCGGAGGCGGTGGCGACCCTGTTGGAGATCGCGGCGTACCAGGCTGGGACGACTAGACACCGCGGCCTCGGCTCGACGGCCTGCACGGCGTTCGGGCATGATGGCCGGGTCCCCGCGGTTTTGGTTGACGCTTTGATCACGGTGGACGGAAAGGGCTCACGTCCGCACGGCGTGGGCCTTTTTCCATTTCGCGCGTGATCGCTTTTAATCGGCAAAACCACACGTTAACCCGTGCGGAGTCACTTTCGCTGAATTCTTTGAATCCGGTTTGACAAGGGCATTCCCGCCGGTAATGTCTGTGGTGTCAACCAAAACCGCAACACAGCACAGGGGTTACCCATGCTGTGCCGGATGAAGGATTCACTCATGGCTCATGAGCTTGAACAGTTTCAGGATGGCCGGACCGCTTTTGTGGCCGGTAACAACATGGATGCCTGGCACCGGTTGGGCATTGTCAAGGCTGGCAGCCTCACCGTGGAAGACCTGATGACCGATGGTCTCTTGGGTGGCTGGGATGTCCGTACCGAGCCGCTGTTCTTCACCGAGACCGGGGACCGCTGCCTGGAGTGTGGGGCAGGTCTGGGGAGCCAGCACGAGGACGTGTGCGCCACGGGGGATGAGGCCGAGGCCGCAGCCCTTCAGGCCGCCGGCGTGGGGGTGGACGAGTTCGACGGCCGCAACCAGGGCCGGAACCCGTTCCGCCTGGTGGTGGATGATGACACCGCCACCCCGCACCCTATGAGGAACTGGTGGGCCACCGTCCGAACCAACCCGGTCACCAAGGCAACCGAGCCCCTGGGGACCGTGCAGGGCAAGTACACGCCCATCCAGAACGAGGAGCTGGCCGAGATCCTTCAGGCCCTCGTGGACGAGTACGGGGCGGTGTTCGACACCGGTGGCTCACTCCGTGGTGGCCGTGAGGTGTTCATGTCCATGAAGCTCCCGGAGGCCGTTCAGGTTGGCGGGCAGGATGCCCACAATCTCAACCTTGTGGGAATGAATGCCCACGACGGCACCCGGTCGCTTTATCTGGTCACCACCATGATCCGGGTGGTGTGCGCCAACACTCAGTCAATGGCACTTCAGAACTTCAAATCCAAGTTCAAGATCCGCCACGTGGGCAACGCCAAGGCTCGCATTGCTGAGGCCCGCCAGGCTCTGGACTTGTCTTTCAAGGTGGCTGAGGACTTCCAGAAAGAGGCAGAGAAGCTGCTCATGGCTCCGATGTCCGACAAGGAATTTCAGAGCTTCTGTGAGGTGATCTGGCCGAAGACAGAGGTCAGCAACACCATGCATGCCGTGTCCAAGTACCACGAGCGTGGCGCGCGGCTGCTCAAGCTGTTCCGGGAGGCTCCGACTCAGGAGAACTGCCGCAACACCCGGTGGGCCGCGGCGAACGCGTTCAGCGAGTACACCGACCACTGGGTGGACATCCGCACCAAGCAGGACTACGCGGTGGCGCGTGCCGACCGTGCCCTGTTTGGGGATGGCGCCGAGCTGAAGGACCGCGTCTTCCAGCTGCTGAAGGTGGGCTGACATGCTGCACCAGGTCGCAGACCCGACCGCCGCTCTGGCCATGATCCGGGTGGTCATCCTGGAGTGGGAGAACGCGGACGCCGAACAGGTGCCAGCAACCGTGGTGCTGGCCTACCTGGTGGACAAGCTGGACACCTGGTTGTGCCGCAAGGGCTCCCTTCTGCCGTCCCAGTGGACCGGTCCGGAGGGTGAGGGATGGCAGGGCTACAACCGGTACACCTGTGCCGAGATCACCGATCCTGGTTGGGCACTGGACCGGGTCCGGACCCTGGTCCGCCAGGTGCAGGAAGGCAAGGCCGGGCAGAGAGTGTCTGACCGGTTGTTCTCCCTGGTGGCCGGGCTGGACAAGCTGGCCACCGATGAGCAGGCCGTCCCCCGCCAGTGGCAGACCGCTGCCTGATCAGCTCTACCCCCGCACAGCCCCCACACCGCCGGTGTGGGGGCTGTGCCCGTTGCCGTGACCGGGTGATGCCGTCGTGCCTACTCGCGCTGAACGACCCTGCACCACTCCCGGATGCTCCGAGCTCACTCGCCGGGGTGGCCGGTGCGGCCGATGCCGCAGCCGTGCCGACACCAGCCGGGGCACCGTGGCCGAAAGGGGTTACACCGGCCTGCACCGCTCCCGCTTCCGCTCGGGCGTACTGGCCGCGCACCCGCTGTGCCGCTGTGCCTCACCGTGTGGCCCGCCACCACCCGGCCGGCCGTGCCCGTGGCCGTCCACTGTGGCCGATCACTGGCCGCTCACCCGTAGAGAGCTTGTGGCACAAGGGGGAGACCCGAACAACCCCAAGCATGGCCGGGGCCTGTGTGCCTCCTGTCATGGCCGCAACACCGCCACCGATCCCCGAACCAAGGGAGGATGGAACAGCCCGTGAGAAGCCGTCTCAGGGCCGGACCGGTGCCGCAGGCACCGACCGGCTGAGGCACGGCCGCCGACCGCGCCCGGCCCACGCCGCCCAGGGGAGGGACCCCCGAGGCCGCGCCGGGCGAACCCGCCACTGAGGGCCAGTTCTGGCCGGTCAGGTTTCCGAGGACGCGGTTCCTACGTCGGGCTCGGCGCGCTTGCGGTCGATGGCCTTGGCCGCTCCGACGTCGCTCATGAACGCGTGCTCGCCGATCTTCCGCGCCGAGATGTTGAGGCTCTTTGCCTTGAGCATCAAGGCTTCCTTGCGGTCGCGCCACGCGGCCTCCTGGCCGGCTGCCTCGCTCAGCTCGTCCAGCACGCGGGCGCGTTCCTGCTCGGCGTTCGTGATCAGATCCCCCATGATCGGATGCTAACTCAGTTCGGATTCGTGAACTCGGTTCGCGCGCGGGTGGTGGTCGCGTGACCTACCGCCCGACCGACCTGGTGACGATCGAGGGCCGCCCGTCGTCGCTGGAGTTGCTGGACGACCTCGCGGCCGAGGGCAAACCGGTGCTGCTGGCGTTCTCGCGCGGCAAGGACAGCATCTCCGCATGGCTCGCCATGAGGGACGCGGGACTCGAGGTCGTGCCGTACTTCCTGTACCACGTGCCGGGCATGTCCTTCGTGGACGAGTCGCTGGCCTACTTCGAGGACTTCTTCGGCACGAAGATCCACCGCTACCCGCACCCGGCGATGTTCCGGTGGCTCAACACCTTCACCTTCCAGGTCCCGCACCGGCTCGCGGTGATCGAGGCCGCGGGCCTGCCGATGCCCTCCTACGAGGACGTTGCGAACCTGGTCCGCGAGGACCTGAACCTGCCCGGCGCGTGGAACGCGGGCGGTGTGCGTGCGGCCGACAGCCCGAACCGGCGGATGGCGATGACCACGCACGGCCCGCGCCGCGATGACATCCGCAAGATCTCGATCGTGTGGGACTGGAAGATCCGGCACGTGCGGGAGATCATCGCCCGCCACCAGGTGCGGCTCCCGGTCGACTACGCGATGTTCGGCCGCTCGTGGGACGGGTTGGACCTGCGGTTCATCGAGCCGCTGCGTGAGCGCTTCCCCGCCGATTACGAGCTGATCCGGCAGTGGTTCCCGCTGGTCGAGCTGGAGGTGCTGCGTGCCCGCTACACCCGATGAGCCGCAGGACCTGCTCACGCAGCTCCAGGCGATGGCGTCGCCGGCCTCTTCGTCAGAACCCGCGGACCTGCTCGCTGCTCTCAACGCCGCGCCGAAGCCGAAACGCAAGGCCGACGAGGAGGACCTGGACGAGAACACCTCCGGCTTCCGGGCCAGGGCGCGGCGCGAGCAAGAGCGCTACATGGCCGCGACCGACACCGAGTACTGGTGTGCTCCGTGCTTCTGGACCGCCGAGGCCTGCGCGGCGTTCGTCGCCGGGCTCCCGGTGTCCGCGGTCGACGGCCGGTGGATCGACGGGCTGGAACTGGCCGCCGCCCTGAGCATCCCGGTTGATGCCGAGCAGGCCGAGCCGGAACAGGCCGAGGAGGTCGACGTGCTGGCGGCGCTGCAATCCCTCGCGCCGAGCACCGGCGGGCTGTCCACCGAGGATCTGCTGGCACAGCTGCAGGCCGACGCCATGCCGGACCCGCTGGCCGAGGTCGAGTACACCGGCGACCTCGCGACCGACTCCCACGCCGAGCTGATGGCGCTCTCCGCCGCGCTCCGGGCCGCTGACGAACGAGCCGAACGCGGCCGGTTGCTCACCGACTCCCCGCACTGGGTAGTGCTGTGGTTCCCGCTGCGCGCACACAAGGACACGTTCCTCAAGGCCGTGAACATGCTGGCGTTCGGGGACAAGTACATCGACGGGCACCGCCTGGCCGACGTGCTCGACATCGACCTGCCCGCAGCACCTCCCGCCGACACCGAGGGGAGGTGAACAGCACTGCGCAACGCATTCCGACGCGGCGTCGCGGCCATCCGCCGCACCTTCAGCCGCAACGCCAACAGCGGCTCCAACGCCGGCGGAAGCCCGCCCGCGAGCTGACCTGAGCTCGGGGAGGTGATCACCGATGGGCAAGCGCGGACCCGCACCCAAACCCACATCGCTCCGCATCCTCCACGGTGACCGCCCCGACCGGATCAACGACACCGAGCCGGTTCCGCCGACCGGAACCATCGAGCCACCGGACTGGCTCTCCGACGAAGCCCGCGCCGTGTGGGACCGGCTCGCCCCCGGCCTGATCGCCCGCAAGGTCCTCACCACCTGGGACGCCGACGCCTTCGTCGTGCTCTGCCAAGCCCTCGCCCGCTACAAGGAAGCCACCGCGCTGCTCAACCGCTCACAGCTCCTCGTACAGGGCGCGGGCGGGCTGGTGAAGAACCCGCTCCTCGGCATCCAAGCCGAAGCCGAACGCACCTTCCTCACCTACGCCGCCCGGTTCGGTATGACCCCGTCCGACCGCCAGTCCGTGAAGGCCGAGGTGGCAGGCGACGCCAGTGGCGGAGCCGAGAGGCTGCTGTCGTAATCCACTCCGGGCAGCGCCTTGTACCGCGGTACAACGGCTACATCGGGGGCCCCGAACGCGCTGGTCTAACTGGCCAGCACACGGTCTAACTGATTTACCTGCCCACAACCTGCGGCTAGGAAAAACTTGTTTCCGCAGGTCAGGCGGGTAGCCGGGTCTATACTGGCACAGTAGACTAACTGGAGTTACTGGCTCAGCTAGTTGTGAACAGCCATCTCAGTTAGATGCGTTCGCATGGAGGGCGAGTGACGAGCGGGCGGGCGGTGCCCTCGGTAGAAGACACCGCCGCCGCGTCAGTTGAACAGGTCGATGATCGGGCCGATCAGTACGACGACCTGCGTCAGGAGGTTGAGGAGAGCGGTGGTCCGCTCGGGGTGCCAGCCCCTGGACCGCCGTCTCTCAACTTCCTGTTCTGACCTATCACCCACCGGCTCGTCGTCCGGCGTGCTGTCGGTCATGTGTCACCTCCACCGACTTCACCACAGCGGGTTGGTGTCGGCCTCCCAACCCGGCCGGAGCCGAGAGGCACTGGAGGTGGCGCCTTGTCACGTAGCTGGCTGCCACGGCATGAGCGAAATCGTATCGGCTGCCACCGGCAAAACGGGGAAGGTGTACCCGGGTACAGGGGAAAGATCCCCAGGTTTGGATTGGCCGCTCGGTGGCGCGAACCCCCAGGTGACAAGGCCAGAGCCCTGGTGCTAGGCGCCGATGCTCAGATCCGGGAGGTCGGTGTAGATCTCCTGCCACTTTCAGCCAAAAGCCTGGTAGAAGCCATGATCAACTAACTTCCGCCACACGATGATTTTCTGGCAGTTGGTGTGTAGAAGATGTAGTCGTCGCCGTCCATGTTGAGCGAGTGCCCGATCTTGAAGACGCGGTGCACCTTCAACCTTGCGGCTGCGCTAGGTGCCCGCACGGTGGAAGTTGAGGCAGCCGGATAGGCATGGCACGGCGGGCCACCGAGAAGCACGTCGGCTGAACGTAGATCAGCGACCAATTCCTCAAAGCCGAGGTGGTCGCCGATGGACAGGGCGGCGCGGACCGGCTCATCTCGCAAGAAGGTCGACCCCCGCCCGCTGGTGTGCGGCAGGACGTTCGACGGCCGCCGCTGCCGTAAGCGGGGCGACCACTTCTGCACCCCGCGCGCCGACCACGCACAGGCCTTCGCCGAGGAAATCTGTGTCCACACCAAGGACAGATGGGCTCGCCGGCCTTTCATCCTCGCCGACTGGCAGCGCGACGACATCGTGCGTCCCTTGTTCGGCGAGGTCCGCTGGGACGACGAAGCCCGGTGCTACGTTCGCCGGTTCCGCATCGCCTGGATCGAGCTGGCCCGCAAGAACGGCAAGTCCGAGCTGCTGGCGTTCGTCGCGCTCTACATGCTGTGCGGCGACGGCGTGGAGTCCGCGGAGATCTACGGCTGCGCCCGCGACATCGACCAGGCAAAGCTCGTCTTCAACGTCGCCGCCCGCATGGTCGCCCTCAGCCCGGTGCTCTCGCGGCGACTGCGGGTGGTTGCCCACAGCGCCCGGATCATCGACGAGAAGACCAACAGCGTCTACGTCGTCGTGCCCGCCGACGCGCTCGGCAACCTCGGCTCCAACCCCTCTTGCGTCATCTTCGACGAGGTCCTGACCCAGCCGAACGGCGACTTCTGGAACGCGATGCGCACGGGCATGGGAACCCGCTTGGAACCGCTGTTGATCGCGGCGACCACCGCGGGCAACGACCCCACCTCGTTCGCCAAGAGCGAGCACGACGAGTGCGTGAAGATCGCCGACGACCCGTCGCGTGCACCGCACCGGTTCGTGTACCTGCGCAACCTGCCCGAGGACGCGGATCCTTGGGACGAGGCGAACTGGTACTTCTCCAACCCCGCGCTCGGCGACTTCCTCTCCCTTGCAGCACTGAGGGAAGAGGCACTGGAAGCGCGCAACGACCCGGCCCGCGAGAACGCGTTTCGCCAGTACCGGTTGAACCAGTGGGTGTCGCAGTCCTCGCGGTGGATGCCGATGCACCTCTACACCGCGTGCACCGGCACGAGCGACACGCCACCGACGCGGCTGCTGGAGCTGCACGCCGGCCGGCCCGCGTGGGGTGGCCTGGACCTCGCGTCCAAGATGGACATGACCGCGTGGTGCCTGATCGTCCCCAACGGCATCGACGGACACCCGAGCGCGCTGTGGCGGTTCTGGCTCCCAGAGACAGCGGTCGCGTTCCTGGACGAGCGCAACGACAACAAGTTCTCCCGCTGGGTCGAGCAGGGCTGGATCACCGTGACGGACGGCGAGGTCATCGACTACGACGTCATCGAGAACGACATCACGGCAGACTCCGGCCTGCTGCGCCTCGCCGACATCTCCTACGACGAATGGTCGGGCGAACCCGTCCGCCAGCGCCTCGAACGCCGTACCGGCGTGCCGATGTACCCGGTTGCCCAGACCTACAAGGGCATGACCCACGGCATGACCGAGCTGATGGCACTCACCAAGTCACGGGGCTGGTCGCACCACGGCAACCCCGTCGCCGAGTTCTGCTTCGACTCCGTCGAGGTCCGCCACCCACCCGGCGAACCCGACCTGATCAGGCCAGACAAACCCGAGCGCGGCAAGACCGGCAAACGCATCGACGCCGTGCCCACCGCCGCGATGGCAGTAGGCGGATGGAGGTTGCGTGGCGCCAAGGTCAAGAAGTCAGGCCGGATGGTAGTCATGGGATAGGGCTGGCTTGCGCTCGATTACTCGCCATTCTTACTGAATCCAGAGCGCACCTTTGCAATTGTTGCGGCCAGATCATGCTTATACCACAGCATGTGCCACTCATTCGCCTTCCGATCGAGCACCTCCGCTGGAACGCCCGCCTCAAGAAGCATGCAGATCCGCGCGACCGCATACACCGATTCCGCCATGCGGTAAAGATCCCCGCCGTTAGCGGAAGACGCTCCTTCCTTGAGGTGAGTAAGTTCGTTCCGGACAGTTGCTACTGTCTGTGCCCATCTTTTTCGGTCACCAATCAAGTCTCGCGTCGCCGCACCAGCGCGTTGAGCCAGCTGGTTTAGTCTCTTCGGAAGTGAGGCTCCGTTGATGTACTTCATTTTTTCGAGCAGCCAATCGCGATGAACTTCTGGCGTGACCTTTGTGTAGGCGGCGATCAGCTCCTCGAATTCGGCCGTATCCATCCCTTGGCCGCCACCGATCAGCGCGCGATGGAGCGCTTCGGCAGCATAGGTGACGTTCATGAACTTGTTCTCCATGAACATTTGCCGGGCACGCTGGGTGCTCATCAGCGAGTGGAGCGGCCGAGTGAAGAGGGCAGACTTGTCCATCCACGTTGCCACACTCGAAATCCCACCTAGCTCCTGATAGTCAAGCAGCATGCGATGATGTCGCCTCTGCTTCCGCTTTTCGGTGGGCTTGTAGTTGATGCGAGACGAGAGGTGCTCGATGAGTTGCAGGTGGCTCGACTCCGAGCCGTCGAGCATCCTCACTCGTGCGTCTGCGCGTTGAAGCTTGAGGCTCACGTCCACGATCGGCGTGTCAGTGCAAAGCGAGATTAGGGATTCAAGTCGACCGACATCCTCTTGGATCGCATCAAAGGACTGACGCTCGGAATATGCGATCTTGAATACTGGCCACTGGGTCACGCTGATCCCCGTGAACTTGTCGCCAGGCGCGTTCCAGTTCACGTGCAGTGAGATGGATCCTCCCGAGAACGGGCTCGACTCCACCTCCACGGAATTGCACGTAATTTGATAGCGATCTTCCGATTGGTTAACGTCGATAGCGCTTCGCTGAACCCAACTGCCCAAGTCTTCGAACATCACATAAACCGAGTCGAAGGCAAGTTCGCCACTGAGATGGTGTCCGACAAACATTTCGTTCGCATAGTAGGTGACCTCTTCAGGTCCCGGCGCCCTGAAGTTGCTGTTACTTGCCCAGCAATCATCGAGGGTGACCTTGTCGTTCCCGATCCAGCCAAAGATGCGAACATTGGTTCTATGGTTGCGATCATGGGCATCGAACGATCCGACCAACTGAAGATCTACCCCGCTGCCTGACGGGTCGAAGGTAAGTCGTCCCGAAAGGACGTCGTCTTCGTGATCTTCCAACCAGAAGACGCCCAGTTGGTCAATTGATCGCATCAGAACCCCACAATCTCGGCGTAGACGGACCAATCTAAACGCGGCAACGGCTCCTCGCATCGCATTTAGAGGGCGCGTCGCAAGATTCTGTTGATGGTCGAGAACCTTCACGGTCTCAAGCTTGGTCAACTTGGCGGTGGTCGATCTGATCTCCACCAAGTTCGAGCTGGCTCCTGAGCAGTGGGTGAACCGGCTCGTCCGGCTGCACAACGCCCAGCTGCCCGAACTGGAGTTACTGGACGCCTACTACGAAGGCGAACAGCCGCTGTCCTACATGCACCCGGAGTTGCTGCGGCGCATGGACTCGCGGCTGCGGTCGGTGGTCATCAACTGGCCGCAGCTCGTCGTGGACAGCCTGGACGAGCGCCTGGACGTGACGGGGTTCCGGCTCGGCGGCGAGCAGGCCGCGGACCGGGAGCTGTGGCGTATCTGGCAGGCCAACCGGCTCGATCTGCATTCCGAGCAGGCGCACATCGACGCGCTCGCGCTCGGCCGCGCCTACGCGATCGTCGGCACCAACGAGGAAGACTCGTCCACGCCGCTGGTGACGGTGGAGTCTCCGATGGAAGTGCACGTGGACCTGGACCCGCGCACGCGCAAGGTCCGGGCCGCGTTGAAGCGGCAGTTCGAGCCGGACGACTACGGCTACACCGAGGCCTACGCCACGCTCTACCTGCCCAATGAAACCCGTTGGTACAGCAGCGACAACGGTGGCGGCACCTGGTCGGAGATCGACCGCGACGAGCACGGCATGGGCCAAGTCCCTGTTATCCCGATCATCAACCGTCCGCGCACTCGACGCCGCCGCACCGCGCCCCCGCGGCTCGGTCGCTCGGAGCTGATCAGCGTCCTGCCGCTCTCGGACGCGGCGTGCAAGATCGCGACGGACATGATGATCAGCGCGGAGTACCACGCGATGCCGCGAAGGTACGCGCTCGGCTTCGACCGTGACGACTTCGTGGACGCCAACGGCCGCCCGCTCACCCCGTGGGAGTCCGTCGCCGGCGTGCTGTGGGCCAGCCCGAAGAGCCCGAAAGAGACGGCGTCTCGGTGGGGCAGTTCCCCGAGGCGAACCTGTCCAACTTCCACGACACGCTGAACACCCTCGCGCGGCTGGTCGCGTCGCTGTCCGGCCTGCCGCCGCACTACCTCGGCTACGCGACCGAGAACCCGGCATCGGCGGACGGCATCCGGTCCTCGGAGTCCCGCCACATCAAGCGCGCCGAACGCCGTCAGCGGTCGTTCGGCGACGGCTGGGAACAGGTCACCCGCACGGTCTTCCTGGTGCGCGACGGCCGGATGCCGGACGAGGCGCTGCGGGTCGAGTCGCAGTGGGCCGACGCCGCCACGCCGACGTTCGCCGCGCAGGCCGATGCCACGGTCAAGCTGTACTCGGCGGACAAGCTGCTGCCGCGCCGCTTCGCCCGCCGGGCGCTCGGATACTCCGACACTGACATCCGAGACATGGAAGCCGAGGACGCCGAGGCGTACTCGCGCGTCGTCGGCGGCGACCAGGCCGCCGAGTTCGGCCCAAAGACGCTGCCCGGTCCGCGTCGTCCTGGCGATGACGAGCCCGAACTTCCTCAGCCGCGCAGGCCTGCGGATGGCCTGGGCGCGTCGGTCCTGCCGCCGCTGGCGGTCCAGTTCCGCGAGCCTGAGACCGGTCGGTGAGTTCACTTCGCGGCCTTGCCATCCTCGGGTCCAGGCTTCTTTTGCCGTAGGACGCGATCGTTGACACCCGATGCGGCTTTGCCGAGCGGGCCTTCGAGTGCTTTGGCAGCAGCCTCAAGGTCTTCGGCTCCACCAACTTTGTACACATGCCGGTAGAACCTCAGCCGGAGCCAGAGTCCCAGCAGCGCGCACACCGGACCGACAGTTCCTGCCAGTGCCAGTGCTTCTCCGGTCGTCACACGCCCACCTCTCCTTAAAGATCAAGAGATGGCGAGACGATGTTCGAACCCCCAAAAAGATGGTCGACCGCCAGAGCGACTGACTTAAATGCTGTTACCTCGTTGTCACCTGACACTCAGACATCCCCACGGTACTTGTCTGACAACAGGGCGTCTGGAGGTGGTGGCATGCAACCGCCTGCAGGAGCGTCCGGGCTGGCGTTCACCACCGCCGACGCCGACCACTACCGGGCGCAGCAGCGCATCGTGCGCGTCGCTGTTGACCAGGCCCAGGCTGCCTGGAAGTTGCTAAACGCGAGCGACGCGTTCGGGTCCTGGACACAGCTGGTACGACCTAGAGTTGTTCAAGACCTCGAGCACGCGCAGGAGTCCGCCGCCGCGCTGGCCCCGCTCTACATCGCCGCGACGTTGGCCACCGCCCGCGCTGTCTCGTCGCCGGTCGCCGCGGTGGTGGCCGCCGCGTTCGCCGGGTTCGCCGCGAACGGGCTGCCGCTCGCGTTGCTGCTGGACTTCGCGTTCCGGCTCTACCAGAAGGCCGTGGCCGCGGGGATGCCGCCGAGCGAGGCTCGCGCGATCGGGCTTGCCCGGCTGCTGACCTACGTCAGCACCGAGACCGCCGACGCCGGCCGTCTCGCCCACGCCGCTGCTGCTCTCGCCGAACCGGAGATCGCCGGGTACGAGCGGATCATCGTCCTGCCCGCGTGCGGGCGCTGCATCCTGCTGGCCGGACGGCTCTACCGCTACAGCACCGCGTTCCTGCGGCATCCGCGCTGCGACTGCCAGATGAAGCCCGTCACCTGGGAGCAGTGGCGCGAGGACCGCCCCGGCAACCACCCGCGTGCACTGTTCGAGGCGATGACGCCCGCGCAGCAGAACGACGCCTTCGGCGCCGGGGACGCGGACGCGATCCGGGCCGGAGCCGACATCTCCCGAGTGGTCAACGCCCGCCGCCGCAACGCGGTCTATGTCGCCGGAGGCCACGAGTACACCCGCGAAGCCACCACCGTGCGCGGCGTCGGCCGCCAGCTCGGCGACCTCGGTAAGCAGCCCGGCCGCCGCTACTCCTCCGCGCGCACACCACGCCCCACCGCCGCGCAGCTGGTCAACACCGCCCGCGACCGCGACGAGCTGATCACCCAGCTCCGCCGCTTCGGGTACCTGCGCTAGCTATCGAACCCAGCTCGGAGAACTTGCCATAACGCACGTTATGACTAGAACTCAGAGATTTTTTGAAGGGTCGATTGTAAGACGGGTAATTGAATCGGCCTTTTTTGGTTCTCGAAAGGGGCTGCTCAGCAGCCCGCCAAGCCTGCGGCGGCGACGGTCACGAGCAACCAGGGCGCCATCTTGGCGGTGACACCGCTGGTAGCGCCAGCCATGACCTGAGCTCCGGCAGAGGCAGCAAGCAACACCGCAAGAGCGAGCGTGCTCAGCCAGGGCTTCCTCATCCACAGATGCTCTCACGCATTCCGAACGAGCAACGCTACCCGAAAGGGGGTTTCACCTTGTCCGAAAACCTGACCGCCCCACCTGCCCCCGGCGACACGAACCCAGCGCCTGAAACGGCTGCGCCACCTGCCACGCCGGGTGAGCAGCCTGGTGGGCCGCCTGCGGAGCCGGACTACAAGGCGCTCTACGAGCAGGCCACGGCCAAGCTCACCACGGCCGAGACCGCCGCCCGCGAGAACAGCGAGAAGGCCAAGCGGCTGGACGAGATCGAGGCTGCGAACAAGACCGAGGCTGAGCGCGCGAACGACCGCGCTACGGCCGTGGAGAAGCAGCTCGCCACGATCCGCCGGTTCGCCGTCGACGCCGAGATCCGCGCTGCCGCAACCGGATGGGCCGACCCCACCGACGCGCCGCGCTACCTCGATGACCGCGACCGCTACATCAGCGAGGACGGCACCGTCGACACCGCCGCCATCACCGCGGACCTCG
>NZ_VSRL01000194.1 GCF_012184385.1 Lentzea indica | reverse complement strand
GTCGACGCCGAGCGCCTGGACGCCGCGCGCGAGCAGGGCGGCGACGAGGCGGCCGGGGCCGCAGCCGACGTCGAGGGTGGGGCCGGAGCAGGCGTCGAGGAGGACGGAGTCGCCTCCGTCGGCGTCGGCCTGCCAGCGGGCTACGGAGAGCTCGCGCGGGCTGGTTCCAGCGAAGTCGAGCCAGCTGGGGTGGCCGTGGAGGGCCTGGTCGAACATCATCGGGTCACCGCCGGGGCGAGCGCCGGAAAGTGTCGGTGCCGCGTGGGAGAATGAAAGCAGGGGACCCCCTCGGAGGGGACCTCTGCGTGAGCCTGCTGATCGCGCGTCATCGAGTCACCGCCGCGATCTCCGTCAGCGTCGCGGCGAACCGGCCACCGGGTACCTGAGCCGCCACCGCGCGAGCGTCCGCTATCGTGTCCACATCGGACAGCTTCGGCAGCGTTCGGATGTTCAACCCCAGCAACGCCTCCAGCGTCCGAACTCCCGTGTCCGCGCGCGACATCGGCACGTCCCGCAGCACCTCGGCGTGCAGCGGATCCCGCAAACCGAGCGCCCACCAGCCACCGTCCAGCGCGAACCCGAGCGCCGCCTCGTCGAACTCCGCGCACGACTCCAGCAACGAGGGCGTCACCTGAGGCGTGTCCATCCCGATCTGCAGCACCGGCATCCCGAACCGCGCCACATCGGCGTGCGCGTTCGCCAGCCGGTCCGCGAACGTCCAGCCGCGCTGCGGGATCACCACGCATTCGGCCAGCGCGTCCCGCACGTCCTCGCGCCGCACCACCCCGGCCAGCGCCACCACCGGCACCGCACCCGGTGTGGACAGCGCGGCCTCCAGGGTGTCGAGCAACGAGGCGGCGGCGACGTCCGCGGCCTCCTCCGGCGTCAACGGCGGGCACAGGCGGGTCTTCACCTGGCCGGGCACCGGGGACTTGGCCATGATCAGCAGGCAGAACCTCATCGCAGCACCCCCGCCATGTCCCGCGCCGCGCGCAACGTGCCGCGCACAGAGCCCGACACCTTGGAGCGCGTGCCGGCTGCCCGAGGCCGATAAGCCACGTCGACCTCCCGAACCCGCCACCCCGCCTCGCACGCGCGCACCAGCAGCTCCAGCGGATAACCGAACGCCCGGTCCTGGACGTCCAGCGCCAGCAACGCTTCCCGCCGGCACACCCGCAACGGAGCGATGTCGTGGACGTCCAAACCCCGGCGCCGCAACAGGGACGCGATCACGGCGTTGCCCGCCCGCGCGTGCCAGGGCCACACGCCGGAACTCACCGGCACCCGCCGTCCGACCACCAGATCGGCGTCGGCCAGCAACGTCGCCATCCCCGGCAGCTCACCCAGGTCGAGCGAGCCGTCCGCGTCCGCGAAAGCCACCAGATCCGAGGTGGCCGCGAGCAATCCGGTGTGCACGGCGGCGCCGTAGCCGCGCCGTGGCTCGTGCACGACCACTGCGCCATGGGCCGAAGCAACTTCAGGCGAGCCGTCCGAGGAGCCGTTGTCCACGACGATCGCGCGGTATCCGGGAGGCAGGGAGGCGAGGACCGCGGGCAGTGCGGCGGCCTCGTCCAGGCAGGGCAACACGACATCCATTGGTCCATCCTGGACCGTCGGAAAGTGTTGTGGTGCTTACGGAATTGTGACGCACCTACGAGTTCTTACGATAGTCTTGCGTGCCCTGCGAGCACCCGTCGGACCCCCTAGGCTGGGTGTGGTGCGTCTAGTCATCGCCGGTCTGCTCGTCGCGGCGGCCACCATCGTCGGGTTTGTTGTCAACGCCAACAACCCGGACCTGCTCTACGCCGCCGCAGCGCCGCTCTTCGGCAACTGGCAGCCGCACGTCGGACCTGGCACGCCCGCCGCGGTCCTCATCGCGTTCCTGGTCGTGGCCAAAGGATCTGAGCTGGCGCGACACCGGTTCGCGCTGCCGATCGCCTACCTCACGTCGGTGGCGTGGACGTTCTCGCTCGCGATGATCGACGGCTGGGACCGGTTCGTCACCAGGCTCACGACGGAGGACGAGTACCTGCACGAGGTACCGGGCGTCACCGACGTCCCGGCGATGCTCAACGGGTTCGCGGCCCGCATCCTGGACTTCCAGCCGGACTCGTGGACCACGCACGTCTCAGGGCACCCGCCGGGCGCGCTGCTCACGTTCGTCGCGCTGGACCGCGTCGGGCTCGGCGGGGGAGCGGCGGCGTCGATCTTCTGCATCCTGGTCGGGTCACTGGCCGTGGTCGCGATCCCGTTGGCGACGAAGATCAACGCGGTGCTGCCGTTCCTGGTGCTGTTCCCAGGCGCGGTGTGGGTGGGGGCGTCGGCGGACGGCATGTTCATGGGCGTCGCGGCCGTCGGCATCTACCTGCTCACCCGGTGGCCGCTGCTGGGCGGCATCGTCCTGGGCTGGTGCCTGTTCCTGTCCTACGGCCTGGTCCTGCTCGCCCCGCTCGCGCTCGCCGCTCTCTGGCGTCAGGGCGAGCCCGGTGTCACCGGCCGCCGGATCGGCTGGGCCCTCGCGGGTGCGCTCGCGGTCGTGGGAGCGTTCGCCATCAACGGGTTCTGGTGGCTCGACGGGTACGAGCTCGTCAAACTCCGCTACTACCAGGGCATCGGCGACACCAGGCCGTACTGGTACTGGGCGTGGGCGAACCTGGCGGCACTCGCGCTGGTCATCGGCCCGGCGGGAGTTCAGGGTCTGCGCAAGGACAGGTGGGTGGTCGCGGCGGGCATCGCGATCCTGGCGGCCGACCTGTCCGGCCTGAGCAAGGCCGAGACCGAACGGATCTGGCTGCCGTTCGCGGTCTGGCTCCTCGCCGGCACCGCGAAACTCGACAGGAGGTGGCTCACCGCGCAGGCCGTCACGGCGCTGGCGGTGAACCACCTCGTGCTCACGAACTGGTGACCGGCTCCCGCTGCGACGCGAAGGCGAACTCCCGCACGCCCTCCGAGAACCCGACCTGAGCCTCGAAACCCAGCACGTCCAACGCTTTCGCGGGCGACGCGACGACGTGCCGGACGTCGCCGGGCCGCGCACCGCCCACGATCTCCGGCGTCGGGCCGTCGCACGCGTCGGCCAGCGCGAAGGCCAGGTCGCCGATCGTGTGAGGCGTGCCGGAGCAGACGTTCACCGCCTCGAAGCCGGGACGGGGCGACGACAGTGCCAGGACGTTGGCCCGCGCCACGTCGGTGACGTGCACGAAGTCACGCCGCTGCCGCCCGTCCTCCATCACGCGAGGGGCGGCGCCGTTCTGCAGCGCGGACCGGAAGATCGACGCCACACCGGCGTACGGGGTGTCGCGCGGCATCCGCGGGCCGTAGACGTTGTGGTACCGCAACGCCCACACGCTTCCGCCGGTCTGCCGGGCCCACGCTACGGCGAGGTGTTCCTGCGCCAGCTTCGTCGCGGCGTAGGTGCTGAGCGGCTCCAGCGGCGCGTCTTCCGGCACCAGCTCGGACACGACGAAGTCGCCGCAGAAACACCTCGGCTCGTACACGCCGCGGGCGAGATCGGCGGCAGACCGTTCGGCGCGCACGATCCCGTGCGACAGGCACCGGTACCGCCCCTCGCCGTAGACGACCATCGACGACGCCAGCACCAGCCGTGACACACCGGCCCGGTGCATCTCGGCCAGCAGGACTGCCGTGCCGAGGTCGTTGTGCCGTGCGTAGGAGGGCGCGTCGAACGGGTCCACGCCGTGCCCGACCATCGCCGCCTGATGGCACACCGCGTCCACAGTGGACAAAAGAGGTCGCAGGACCTCGGGAGAAGTGACGTCGCCGACCACCAGTTCGTGGTCCAGCAACGGAACGGCGCCGTGCGCCTCGGGGAGCAACGCGTCGAGCAGCACGCAGTCGTGGCCCTGAGCGGCCAGCTCGTCCGCTACGTGCGACCCGATGAACCCGGCCCCGCCGGTGATCAGTACTCGCATGGAACGACCGTAGGACCGCGCACCGCCGTGAGCGCGCCCATGCGGCTAGCCGTCAGAACTCCGTAAGACCATCTCCACCACGAACCGGGAGCCGCGAGGCGAGCGGTCCTCCACCCACACCCGGCCGCCCAGCCGGTGCACGTGCTCGCGGACCAGCGCGAGCCCCAGCCCGCTGCCCGTGTCGTCGCCCCGGCTGCCCGCCATGACCCCACGCGCGAACCGTTCGAAGATCACCTCCCGCAACTGCTCCGGCACCCCGGGTCCGGCGTCCTCGACCTCCAGCCGCACCTTCGCACCCCGCGCCCGCACCGACACCAGCACCGCCCCACCGGCGTGCCGCTCGGCGTTGTCCAGCAGGTTCGTGAGCACCCGGTCGAGGCGTCGCCGATCACCCAGCACGACTGCGGGCTCGAGCTCCAGCGGCACGGGCGCGCGCGTCGCGATCACATTGCGCACCAATGCGTCCAGCGCGATCTCCTCCGGCGGCGGGTCGTCGGTCTGGTCGGCCCGCGAGATCTCCAGCAGGTCCACGACCATTCGCGCGAACCTGTCGACCTCCGAGGTCAGCAGTTCCAGCGCGGTCCCCGCGGTCCCCGGCAGGTGCTCGCGACGACGCCGGAGCACCGCGCCCGCGTTCACCATCGTTGTCAACGGCGACCGCAGCTCGTGCGAGACGTCTGATGCGAACCGCGCGTCCCGCAACGCCCGTTGCTCCAACGCGTGAGCCGTCGAGTTGAACTTCGCCGCCAGAGCAGCCAGATCCGGATCGTCCTGATCGGGCAGCCGGGCGCGAAGATCACCACCGGCGATCCTCCCGGCGGCGGAGTTCAGCTCCGCCAGCGGTTTCAGCGCCCGCTTCGACGCCCACGACCCCAGCGCCGCACCGAGCAGCGCGGACCCGATGGTGCCGGCGATCAGCACCGCGCTCAGGAAACCGAAGGTGCGGTTGAGCTGTTGCAACGGAAACAGCTCGATGTACACGGCGTTGCCCGCCACCGGCAGCGCCACGGCGAGCATCGGCAGTCCGTCCACGGCGATCCGCTCACGGGCGGGCGGGTGTTCCACGAGCCCGGCCGGCAGCTGGGACGGCTCGACCTTGCGGCCCGCGGTGACGTGGCCGTCCGGGCTGAGCACCAGGATCGACGAGTCCGGTCCGGTGGTGAGGCCGGTCAGCAGCTCGTCGAGTCCTGGGGAGGACAGCGACTTCTCCACCAGCCGCACGTTGACCTCGGCCTGCCGGGTCGCGCTCGCCTCCCGTTGCCGCAGCATGTAGCCGGAGGCGAGGTTCCACGTGGCGAACGCCAGCACGCTCGTCACGACCAGCAGGCCGAAGCCGAACGAGAGGGTGACCCGGCAGCGCAGCGTGAGTCTCACGAGCCGATCCGATACCCGCTGCCGCGCACCGTGAGCAGAAGTGAGGGGTCGTCCGGGTTCGCCTCAATCTTGCGGCGCAGTCTCCTTATGTGCACGTCGAGCAGTCGAGTGTCACCAAAGTAGTCATATCCCCAAACCTTTTGCAGCAACTGTTCCCTGGTGACGATTCGGCCGCCCGCACCAGCGAGTTCCAGCAGCAGCCGGAATTCCGTCCTGGTGAGATGAACGCGTTCACCCGCACGGCGCACAAGCCCTTCCTGCGGGCGGATTTCCAGATCGCCTATCCGAACGGCGTCACGGCCGGGGCCGCGTCTGCGCAACAACGCGCGGATCCGTGCGGCGAGAACGCTGGCCATCAACGGTTTCGTGACGTAGTCGTCCGCCCCCGCCTCCAGCCCCGCGATCATGTCACGGGCGTCGGCGCGCGCTGTCACCACGATGATCGGCAGGTCACCGCGGGACCTGAGCGTCCGCACGACCTCCAGTCCGTCGACGCCCGGCAAGGTGAGGTCGACCAGTAGCACGTCGAACGATTCCGTCTCCAAACGCCGTAACGCGTCTTCACCCGAACCCGCCTCGTCAACAGTGAAACCCTCATCGGACAAGGCAAGGCTCAACGCCTGCTGGATTCGCTCGTCGTCTTCGACCAGCAGGACCCGTACGCACACAACGACTCCACTGTGTGAGAGCCGCGGCGACGGCGTCTCACACAGTGGAGTGAAAGTCGATCAAAAGCAAGATTGTTTCGGATCAGAATGCAGTCAGAACAACCTTGGCGGAACGCGGGTTCGGTTCGTGGACAAGTGACTCGAACGCGCCGACGTCATCGAACGCGAACCCGTAGGCCTTCCCGTCGGCCATGTTGGCGTGCACGATCTTCGAGAAGTGGTTCGTGGTCGAGCGGGTGTAGAACTGGCTCGCGTTGTACGTCGGCTGGGTGTGGATGTACCCGAGCGTCGACCGGTTGAGCGCCGCGCACAGCGACCGGGAGATCGCGCCGACGTCGTTGTTCGGCGCGGCGAGCCTGCCGTCGCAGTTGAAGACGTCCCGCGTCGACGGCTGCTGGAACGACGCGACCTGCTGGCCGGACGTGTTGGTGAAGGTGAGAACACCGCCGCTGGTGCGGCCGGTGAACTTGCGGTTCGGCTCGTTCTGGTACGGCACGACGGTCAGCGGCGTGTTCTGGTACGTCGACCAGGTGCTGCTGACGTAGTTCGCGAAGTACGAGCTGGAGAACACGCCCGCGTCGAGGCCCTTGCTCGGGTTCAGCACGCGCAGCCGCGTGCCGTCGGAGCGGGTGTAGATCAACCGCGACCAGTCGCCGCCCAGCTGCTGGTGCTGGTCGAAGATGCGGTTGCGGCCTCCCGAGACCAGCTGGCCGGTCCGCTTCGTGGCACCGGCCTGCGACGTCGCCTCGACCGCGTGCGGGACGCTGAACATGTCCACCTGGGAGCTGTTCAACCACAACCCGCCGCCGTTGTAGGTGAACTCGCTCCAGTCGAACAGGATGTCGCGGTTCGGGTCGCCTGCGGCCCACGGCGCCGGCTGGACCAGTCCGTTCGGCACCAGGGAGAACTTCAGCTTGTCCCGGAAGGACATGTAGAGCCGGCCGCCGGCGAGGTTGATCGGGATCTGCAGGGTCCGGCTACCGCCGTTGCCGGGGCCGGAGATCGAGACGTCCGGTGCGGGCGTTGGCGGGATCGCCCCGCCGGACCAGGGTGTGAACTGGCCGTTCGCGTTCACGTACCCGAGCCGGCCGCCCATCTCGCCGAACACGTACAGGTGGACCGCGTCGCCGCGGCCGGAGTTGTTCGTGACGGTGAGCGGGAGCAGGTTCGGTGGAGCCGCTTGCACGGGTGCAGACAACGTTGTCAGCCCTAACAGGGCCGATGTCGCGAGCAGCAGGAGCTTGCGCATCGACTTTCTCCTCACTGAGACAGGGGTCGTGAGAGCGCTCTCATACTCAGCGTGATCGTGTTGATATGTCAAGAATGGTTCTCATGCGCGCGCTGACGGTGGATCTTGCACAAGCCGGTTCTTTGTCGTTGACCGAACTGCCCGATCCGGTGCCAGGACCGGACGAGCTGCTGGTGGAGGGCGTGGCGATCGGCATCTGCGGGACGGACCGCGAGATCGTGCGCGGGGAGTTCGGCACGGGCAGGACGTTGGTGATCGGGCACGAGTCGCTGGGGCGGGTGATCAGCGGGCCGGGGTTCTCGGCGGGGGATCTCGTCGCAGGAGTGGTCAGGAGACCAGATCCGGTGCCGTGCGTGGCGTGTGCGCGCGGTGAGTTCGACATGTGCCGGAACGGGCAGTACACCGAGCGCGGGATCACCGGGCTCGACGGCTACGGCTCGACGTTGTGGACGGTGCCCGCGTCCTATGCCGTGGGTGTCAGCTCCTCGACAGGTGTGCTCGTCGAACCGGCCTCGGTGGTGGTCAAGGCCTGGGAGCAGCTGGACCGGCTGGCGCTTTTCGGGTTCGACAGCGTGCTGGTGACGGGTGCCGGGCCGATCGGGCTGCTGGCGGCGTTGATCGGGGTGCAGCGCGGGCTGGACGTGCACGTCTTCGACCTGGCAGCCGACGGGCCGAAGCCCGCGTTGGTGGAGTCGCTCGGCGCGACCTATCACCGGAAGCTTCCCGATCACCGGGTCGTGATCGAGGCGACCGGGGCGCCGCGGCTGGTCGCACAGCTGCTCGGGCGGGACCTGGTGTGCCTGACCGGGGTGCCGTCCACCGAGGTCGTTCCGGTGGATCTCGGGCAGGCCAACCGCGATCTGGTGCTGCGCAACGGGATCGTGTTCGGGACGGTCAACGCGAACGTGCGGCACTACCGGGAGGCGGCGGCTGTCCTCGACCGCGCGGACGACGGCTGGCTGTCGTCGTTGATCACTCGACGAGTTCCGCTGGAGTCCTACGTGGAGGCTTTCGAGCAGCGGCCCGATGACGTGAAAGTGGTGCTGGAGCTGTGACGGCGGCCAGCAGGACGATCGCGGCGGCCGCCAGCAGTGCTTGGTGGTAGCCGTTGTGCAACAACGGGGTGGCGATGAGCGGGCCGAGGACCTGGCCCGCCGAGTAACCCGTCGTCAGCACCGCCGCCGCTCGCGGGAACCCGAGGTCCGCGCCGATCTTGAGCGCGGTGGCCACGATGCCGGGGAACGTGCCGCCGAACAGCACGACGGCGATCAGGACCGCCGGGGTGCCGCCGACGAGAGCGGGCAACGCGATGCCACGGCCTGCAGGGCGATCGCTGCCGGCAGCACGTGCCGGCCCGGCTTGATCAGCACGGGGGAGAGGGCGGCGGAGAGGCCGACGAGCACCCAGGCGCTGCTGCCGAGCGGTCCGCTGATCGCGGCGACCAGGAACGTGCCGGCGATGATGTAGCCGATGCCTTCGAGCGTGTAAGCGGTGAAGAGGGCGCCGAATCCTCGTTGCCGGGATCCGGTGACCCGCGGTCGCGGCTTCTCCGGTTGCAGTGGCCAGGCCCAGAGCGCGAGCAGGACCGACAGCCCGGCGGCCACCCACCAGGCGAACTGCCACTGGGGCGTGGACCAGCACGATCAGGCCGGACAGCGCGATGCCCGCCCCGACCCCGCTCATGCTCCAGCCCGGCCGCGCGTTCACTGCGGTCACGAAGACCAGCGCACTCGCCACTCCGGCCAGCAGTCGCAGCACGAACCACGCGGTCATGCTGTGCGTCAGCGGCATCCCGGCGAGGGTGGCCACGAGCAGCACGAGCGCGAGCCGGTTCGTGGTCCGTGAGGGTGCCCTGATGATCGTGGCGACCGCGCCGACGAAGTAGCCCAGGTAGTTGGCGGTGGCGAGGCTGGCGGCCGAGGCGGCGCTCAGTCCTGCCTGGGCGGTCATGAGCGGCAGGATCGGCGTGTAGACGAACCGGCCGATGCCCATGGCCGCGGCGGCCTGACGCGCGCTCACGGGCGTCCGGGGTCGTTCGGGTGAGGTTGCACGGCGGTGACGGCGAACGTCATCCACGGGCTCAACGGCAGGGTGCCGAGGACGTTCGCGTGGAGGTCGTCCTCGTCGTCGGCTCGCCACAGGCCGATGCTGCGCATCTCACCGATCGGCCGCCACAGCCGGACGAGGTTGCCGCTCGCCGTGAGTTCCTTGGCTCGCACTGCTTCCGCCGCACGCCGCTCGTCCACTTCGGACCGGCTCGTGCCGTCAGGGATCGTGGTGGTGATCTCGACGATGAACTCTCTCATGAAACTCATCGTCCGATCGGGGTTCCGCGGGCGCCACGACCGGCTTTCTCCTGCGTGAGAGCCTCGGCCTCCTAAGATGCGGAACGTGGAACTGCGTCAGCTCCGGTACTTCCTCGCGGTCGCCGAAGAGCTTCACTTCGGCAGGGCGGCGTCCCGTCTGCTGATCGCGGGACCGTCGTTGTCGCAGCAGATCAAGGCGCTCGAACGCGACCTCGGCGTGCCGCTGTTCGCTCGTGACCGCCGCACCGTCGCACTCACCGCGGCAGGCGCGGCGCTGGTCCCGGAAGTGCGGGCGTTGCTGGAGCGTGCCGATGAGCTGCAGCGGCACGCGCACCAGCTGTCGGGGTCGCAGCCGGTGCGGATCGGGTACGTGAACTGGCTGCCACCGGACCTGACCACGCGCACGGCCGGGGTCGCGCAGCTCTACGTGGACGCGTGGGTCGTGCCGTCGCACGCGCAGGCGGCGCGGGTCGCCGACGGCAGCCTCGACCTGGCGGTGTGCTGGATCCGCAACGCCGACGTCGAGCAGCTCGGGCTGAGCGCGCAGCTGCTCGGCGTGGACCGGCTCTACGCCGTGTCGGTCGGCACCGACACGAGTCCGGTGCGGGCCAAGGACATCGCGGTGCTGGTGGACGACGACGTCACGTCGTGGCAGTCGTGGAACGAGTACGCGGAGGAGTTCGCCCGCGACACCGGCGCTCGGGTCGTGCGCATCCACAACGGGGCGATCACCGGGCCCGCGTTCTTCGACCACGTCCGTTCGTGCACGACACCCGTTCTCAACTCGCCGAAGGGGCAGACCGCGCCGCTGCCACCGGACCTCGTGCAGCGGCCGGTGATCGACCCCGAGGTGCTCTGGACGTGGTCACTGGTCCGGCGCTCCGACGAGGTGCGGTCGGCGGTGCTCGCCGCCGCCGAGGCCATCACGCGGGACGTGGGCGATCTCGGACTGGATCGCGAGGGCGTGTGGCTGCCCGCAGACGACCCGCATCGTGCGCTGAGAGGCTGAGCCTCTCACGAAGGAGAAAACAAGTCGCAATTCCGCGAAATGAAGTCGCGGGTGCGATCCGTTGTGGCTGTCAGTTCCACTTCTTCTCCTTCGAACTTCGAAAGCGAGCCGGAAATGACCAACAAGGTTGCCATCGTCACGGGAGCGTCCCAGGGAATCGGTGAGGCACTCGTACCGGCCTATCGGAAGCTCGGCTATTCGGTCGTCGCGGTGTCGCGGTCCATCGGTTCCTCCGACGACCCCGAGGTGCTCGCGATCCGGGCCGACCTGTCGGTGCCGGGTGAGGGTGCGCGGGTGGTGAAGGAGGCGCTGGCCCGGTTCGGCAGGGTCGACGCGCTGGTGAACAACGCGGGCGTCTTCCTGGCCAAGCCGTTCACCGAGTACACCGACGAGGACTTCGCCGACGTCACCGGCACGAACCTGATCGGGTTCTTCGACATCACGCGCAGCGCCGTCGCCGCGATGCAGGACAACGGTGGCCACGTGGTGAGCGTGTCGACGACCCTGGTCGACCACGCGCTGTCCACGGTCCCGTCGGCGCTCGCGTCGCTGACCAAGGGCGGTCTGAACGCCGTCACCAAGTCGCTCGCCATCGAGTACGCGACCAGGAACATCCGTTTCAACACGGTCGCGCTCGGCATCATCCACACGCCGATGCACGCCCCCGAGACCCACGAGACGATGGCCGCGCTCCACCCGGTCGGTCGCATGGGTGAGATCTCCGAGGTCGTCGACGCGATCACCTTCCTGGAACAGGCCGGCTTCGTCACGGGCGAGATCCTGCACGTCGACGGCGGCCAGAGCGCGGGGCACTGACATGACCAGCACAGAGATGACCGACACCGACGTGATCACCGGCGTCATGGACCGGTGGAAGGACGCCGTGGACGCGCACGATCCGGAGCGCGTGGCGTCGAACTTCACCGAGGACGCGATTTTTCAGGGCCTTCACCCCTATGGCGTGGGACGAGCGGCGGTCGCCGAGTACTACGATTCTCAGCCCATCGGGTTGAAGGCGGAGTACAAGGTTCTGGAAACGCGCCAGCTCGCCGACGATCTGACGCTCGGCTATTTGACCGTCGATTTCTCCTTCGTCGACCGGCCGGCCATCACCGTCAACCTGAGCGTGCTCGTCAAGGGAGACCTGATCGCGCACTACCAGGTCTCCCGGCTCGGTTAGTGCCTGCGCGGCTCCCGGCCGAACGGCGACTGAGGCCGTTCGAGCCGGGGAGCCGCCGGGATGGGCATGGTCACCGGGGTGCCCGCCGTGATCGTGATCGGCTCGCCGTGATGCCTGGTCGCGAGCTCGGTGCCGTCCACGATCCGGTAGGTGGCCTCGGTCTCACACACGTCGATCGCGATTCTGGTGCCACGGAACGCCATCCGGAACGAGAACCGGGTCAGCGCGTCCGGCAGCCGTGGCGCGAAGGTCAGTTCACCACCGTGGTCGCGCATGCCGCCGAACCCGGCGACCAGCGCCATCCACGCACCCGCCAGCGAGGCCATGTGCAGGCCGTTGTTGACGTTGTTGTGCAGGTCGTGCAGATCGGTGAACGCGGCCTCCAGGAGATAGTCGAAAGCCAGATCCAGGTGCCCGACCTCTGCGGCCAGCACGGCCTGCGTGCCCGCCGACAACGACGAGTCACGCACGGTCCTGGCCTCGTAGTAGGCGAAGTTGCGGGCCTTGTCCTCGTAGGTGAACACGTCGCCACGGACGTGCATCGCGAGCACCAGGTCCGCCTGCTTCACGACCTGACGGCGGTACAGGTCGAAGTACGGGAAGTGCAGCAGCAGCGGGTACTTCTCCTCCGGGGTCTTCTCGAAGTCCCACTCGGCGTGCTTGGTGAAGTTGTCCGCCTGCGGATGCACTTGCAGCATCTCGTCGTAGGGGACCGCCATCTCGTCCGCGGCGCGACGCCAGGCCGCGATCTCGTCCGCGGTGGCGTTCGCCTTGTCCGGGTGGCGTTCCGCGGCGTCGGCGGCGGCGCGCAGGTTCTGCTGGGCGATCAGGTTGGTGTAGACGTTGTTGTCGACGATCGCCGAGTACTCGTCCGGGCCGGTGACGCCGTCGATGCGGAACCCGTCGTGCCGGTCGTGGTGGCCGAGTGACAACCACAGCCGTGCGGTCTCCGTGAGGATCTCGGTGGCCTCGTCGCGGTCGAAGCACTCGTCGTTCGTGGCGTTGAGGTACTGCTGGGTGGCGTAGGCGACGTCGCCGGAGACGTGGAACGCGGCGGTGCCCGCCGGCCAGTAGGCACTGCACTCGGCGCCGTTGATCGAACGCCACGGGAACGCGGCGCCCTTGAGCCCCAGCACCTTCGCGCGTTCGCGGGCCTTGTCCAATGTGGAGTGACGCCACCGCAGCGCGTCGCGGGCCGCGTCCGGCAGCGTGTAGGTCAGCACCGGGAGCACGAACATCTCCGTGTCCCAGAAGGCATGGCCGTCGTAGCCCGGGCCGGTGAGGCCCTTTCCCGCGATCGCACGGGTCTCACCGCGCGCACCGGCCTGCAGGATGTGGAACAACCCGAACCTGATCGCCTGCTGCAGCTCGTCGTCGCCCTCGATCTCGACGTCGGCGACCTGCCAGAAGTCGTCCAGGAAGTCGCGCTGCTCCTGGAGAAGCCCGTCCCAGCCGGTCTGGCAGGCGCCGGCGAGCGCGGCCTCGACCTGGGCGCGCAGTGCCGGGGTCGAGCGCTTGCCGGACCAGCCGTAGCCGAGGTACTTGGTGAGCTTCAGGCAGCTTCCCGCAGCCACGTCGACCGCCGCGGTGAACCGGGCCAGGTCGGCCTCGGCGTGGATCTCCGTGCGGACGTCGAGCCCGTCCTCGACCTCGATGTCGTGATCCATCGCGGCCGCCATGCGCAGACCGGACACCTTGGTGTGGTGGCACAGCACGGCCCGCGTCTTCTCCGCCATCGTGAAGTCGTTGATCAGCGGGGACTCCAGCGCGGCCGCGACGCGGGGATCGTTGGTGCGGTGGATGGTCGGCTCGTTGGCCAGCAGGTCGGACTGGACGACGAGCTGCAGGTCGTCCATCGGCTCGACCTCGTACCGGATCGCGGCGACCGCGCGCTGCGTGAACGACACGAGCCGTTCGCTGCGCACGATCACACGCCGGCCCGTCGGTGACTCCCAGAGCGTGCGGCGGCGCAACGTGCCGGAGCGGAAGTCGAGGGCTCGCTCGTGCTCGATCGCGTTGCCGTAGCGCATGTCCAGCGGCTCGTCCTCGACCAGCAGCCGGATGATCTTGCCGTCGGTGACGTTGACGATCGTCTGCCCGGCCTCGGGATAGCCGTAGCCCGCTTCCCCGTACGGCAGCTGGTGCTCTTCGTAGAAGCCGTTGAGGTACGTGCCCGGCAGGCCGCGAGGCTCGCCCTCGTCGAGCGTGCCGCGCATGCCGATGTGGCCGTTGGCCAGGGCGAACGTCGACTCCGTCCGATGCAGCTGGTCCACCGCGAGACCCTGCCAGCGCAGCTGCCACGGTTCGATCGCGTAGCTCATGACAGCAGCTCGTCGAGCTCGTTGACCACGACGTCGGCGCCGTTGGTCCTGAGCGCTTCCGCCTGGTTGCCGCGGTCCACGCCGACGACGAACCCGAAGCCGCCCTTGTGGCCCGCCGCGACACCGGCGAGCGCGTCCTCGAAGACGGCGGCGTTCTCCGGTGCGGTTTTGAGCCTTCTGGCGCCTTCGATGAACGAGTCCGGTTCCGGTTTGCCGTGCAGGTTCGACGCGGTGATCACGTTGCCGTCCACCAAGGCGTCGACGTAGTCCAGCAGATCGCCCGCGCGCAGCACGCGCATCGCGTTGGCGGAGGACGTGACGACGCCGATGGGCAGACCTGCCCGGCGTGCGGCCTGGAGGTAGCGGACCGACGCGGGGTACGGCGTGATGCCCTGCTCGTCGATGATCTGGTTGACCAGGTCGTTTTTCAGATCGCCGACGCGGCGGATCTCGTCCTCCGACGGCGTGAGGCCGCGCGAGGCGAGAAAGCTGCGGACGCCGTCGTAGCGCGGTTTTCCGTCCACGTAGGCGAGGTAGTCCTGTTCGCTGAACGGCTGGCCCATGTTCTCGAACGTCTGCCGCCACGCCTGGCGGTGCAGGACCGCCGTACTGGTCAGCACGCCGTCGAGGTCGAACAGCAACGCCGTGATCTTCTCCGGGATGCCCAGGCTCATGCTTCGATCATGCACCCGTCTCCTCGTCCTCGCCGCGTTCTTCCGGTCGTTCTTCGGGTCGTTCTTCAGCGAGGCGTTCGTCGAGTGGACGCGGGTGCGCCTGTTCGTACTCGGTCATCCCGTACTTGTCGGACTCGGCCCAGCGTTCTTCCGGCTCCGTCTCCAACGGGTCGTGGTTGAGGTTGTCCTCGTCGAGGCTCTCGAAGCCCTCGGCGTCCTGGGGGACGTACGCGCCGCGTTCTTCGCTCATGGCATGGCAATACCCCGTTCGGCGCTATCCGATGCTTTGGCCCACGAGCGAGCCGATGGCGTAGGTGACGCCCATCGCGATCAGTCCGCCCACGACGTTGCGGACGATCGCGCGCCGTTTTCCCGCGCCGCTGAGCTTCGCGCTGATGAAGCCGGTCAGGGCGAGGGTCGCGATGGCGGCGACGACGGTGACCGGGACGCGGAGGCTGGTCGGGGTCAGCGCGATGGCGGCGAGGGGGAGGACGGCGCCGATGGTGAACGAGATGAAGCTCGCGATGGCGGCACCCCACGGGTTGGTGAGCTCGTCCGGATCGATGTGGAGCTCCGCCTCCGCGTGGGCGGCCAGGGCGTCGTGCTCGGTGAGCTGCCTGGCGACCTGCTCGGCGGTCTCCTGGTCGAGGCCCTTGTTCTCGTAGATCTCCTTGAGCTCGTCCAACTCCTCCTTCGGCATGTCCCTGAGCTCTTGCCGTTCCTTGGCGAGAAGGGCGCGTTCGGCGTCGCGCTGGCTGCTGACGGAGACGTACTCGCCGGACGCCATCGACATCGCGCCCGCGAAGAGGCCGGCCAGGCCCGCGACGAGGATCTGGGCCCTGTCCGTGGTGGCACCGGCGACACCGACCACGAGGCTGGCGGTCGACACGATGCCGTCGTTCGCACCGAGAACGCCCGCGCGCAGCCAGTTCATCCGGTCGCCGGTGACCTCCTCGTGGGGCTCGTCGTGCGTCATTTTCGCAGGCTAACCTGGAGATCGTGCTCTCGTGGCAGACCACGCCGCTGCGGCTCGTGGACGTGCCGGCGCCCTCACCCGCACCGGGGGAGTTGCTGGTGCGGGTGCTCGCCTGCGGGGTGTGCCGGACTGATTTGCACGTGGTGGACGGGGATCTGCCCGTGCATCGGCCGTCGGTCGTGCCGGGGCATCAGGTCGTCGGTGAGGTTGTGGTCGCCGCCGGCGATTTCCGTGTGGGGGAGCGGGTCGGCATCGCCTGGTTGCGGCACACGTGCGGAGATTGCCGGTTCTGTTCGCGCGGTGACGAGAACCTTTGCCCGTCGTCGTTGTACACGGGATGGGACGCAGATGGCGGTTATGCGTCCTATGCGGTCGTTCCGGCTGCTTACGCGTTGCGGCTGCCGACCGGGTATTCGTCGGAGTCGTTGGCGCCGTTGTTGTGTGCCGGGATCATCGGTTATCGGGCGTTGAAACGCGCCGAGGTGCCTGACGGTGGGCGTCTCGGGATCTACGGGTTCGGCGGGTCCGCTCATCTGGCGGCCCAGGTCGCTGTCGCTCGTGGGTACGAGGTGCACGTGGTCACCAGGTCTTCTGACGCTCGTGACCTGGCTCTGTCCCTGGGGGCGGCTTCGGCCTCCTCCGAGGCGCCGCCGGTGCCGCTGGACTCGGCTGTGTTGTTCGCGCCGGTCGGGACGCTGGTGCCGCCCGCGTTGGAGGCGCTGGACCGGGGCGGGACGCTGGCGATCGCCGGGATCCACCTGTCCGACGTGCCGGCTCTGAACTACGAGCGGCACCTGTTCCAGGAGCGGCAGGTCCGGTCCGTCACGGCGAACACCCGTGCCGACGCCGCCGAGTTCTTGTCGTTCTGCGAGTCACATCGGCTCGAGGTCGCTGTTCAGCCCTATCCGCTGGCGTCGGCGAACCTCGCGTTGTCGGACCTGCGGGCGGGCCGGGTGACCGGCGCCGCGGTGCTCGTGCCCTGAGTTTTACCTGCTCAGAGGCCAAGTGCTCAGTTTTTGTCAGACCTCCGTGGCACCATGTCGAACAGGTGTTCGTGTGCGTGCTATAGGAGGTCAGTCCCGATGCAGATCGAACCCCGTCGCTGGCCGGGCCGCGTGGTCCCCTCCACCGACGCCGACGTGGACATCGCCGTCGAGTCGCTGTGCGTGCGCGCCTCCTGGCCGGACGCGGACCGCCGGTGGGTCCGGCGCCTGCTGGAGCCGTGGTTCGCGGCGGGCTGGAGCGTCGACGCCCTGCTGGTCGCCGTGGACGACCAAGCCCGACGGCACGCGTCAGGGCCGACCTCGTTCCCGCGCGCAGGTGGCCCACGAGTTCCTGCGCGCCCGCCTGCGCACGTGGACAGCGGACGGAGCGCGCCTCGCCCGTCCACCTTTAGCCGGCATATCGCTGGGCGAGTGGTACCGCGTGA
>NZ_VSRL01000193.1 GCF_012184385.1 Lentzea indica | reverse complement strand
CGACCAGCGCGGCGGCCTCACGCACGCGAGCCGTGATCCGGCCGCCGGGCGAGACCAGGACCTCCGTCGTCCAGGCCGGCGGCTTCAGCAGCGCCTCCTCGATCACGCCGTCCGCCCAGGCCAGGCGCGTGGCGTGTTGCTCACCGCCGACCTCCAGCGTCCAGTCCCCGAACCCGCGCACACCGACCAGCATCCGCGCCGGCTCGGACAGCACGACCTCGCCGGACACCTCGATCGACGCGGCACCCTGCGCCCACCCGCCGTACGCCGCGAGCTCGGCGATCTCCAGCTCACGCGACGCCAGCACCTCGCCGGACGCGTCGAACGTCGTGGCACGGATGTCCTTCAGCACCCCGGCACCGGGAGCGGTGTGCCGCAGCCGTACCTCCACGCCGTCCACAACGGACACGCTGTCGCCCAGCAACGTGGTGAGACCGTCGGCGATGCTGACGACGTGCGGCGGCCGCAGTCCGGCCGACCCACCGCCCTGCGCGACGGTGTCGATCGCGTGCCGGCCGATCAGCGCGACACGGGAGGCGTTGAGCGGCAGCACACCGGAGTTCGTCAGCACGGTCATGCCGCCCGCGGCGAACCTCCGCAGCTGCTCACGCCTGATCGTGCTGTCCGGCGCGGGAAGGCCTTGCGGCCACGAGCGTTCGCCGCCGAGCGCCCCGGTCCTCGACGCCAGGAGCAGCAGGCGCCGCAGGTGGTCGTCGATCGTCGACTCGTCGACCTCGCCCGCCTCGACGGCCGCGACGAGCTTGTCCTCCCACGGGCCGCCAGGACCGGGCATGACCAGGTCGAGGCCGCCGTTCGCGCTCTCCGCGGTTGATGAGGTGGCGAACCAGTCGGACATGACCAGGCCGTCGAACCCCCACTCGCCCTTCAGCACGCCCTCGACCAGCTCGGTGTGCTCGGTGGCGGGGATGCCGTTGACCTTGTTGTAGGCCGCCATGATCGCCCACGGCGAGGAGTCCTCGACGACGATCTCGAACGGCAGCAGGTACACCTCGCGCAACGTCTTCGCGTCCAGCACCGAGCTCGCCGTGTGCCGCTCGGTCTCGGACTCGTTGGCCACGTAGTGCTTCGGCGTCGCAGCGATGCCCTTGTCCTGCAAGCCCCGCACGTAGGCGGCGGCGAGCTCGCCGGTGAGCAGCGGGTCCTCGCTGTAGGCCTCGAACAACCGGCCGCCGAGCGGCGTGCGGTGCAGGTTGATCGTCGGGCCGAGCACGACGTGGACCTGCTGCGCGGCAGCCTCGTCCGCGAGCACCTCGCCGACCTCGCCGGCCAGCGCCGTGTCCCAGTGCTGGGCGAGCAGCGTGGCGTTGGGCAGCACGCAGGCGATCACACCGCCCCTGAGCTCGGCGCCGCGGACACCGGTCGGGCCGTCGGACAGCTTCAGCGGCGTCAGTCCGATCGCCGGCTCCGGCCACAGGGCGAAGAGCGCGGAACCCGTCAGCAGCCGCACTTTCCGGGACAGGTCCAGGCTCGCGATCCGCTTCTCGATGTCCATGCCGTCGAGCACACCAGATCCACCGACCGAGTGGTCGGTCGGTAGACCGTGCCGTGACCGTTCGGTGATGTGGCCGTGATCTGTGCCATGGCATGGCACACCGGCGGCACGCCTCTTCTTGTGTCCAAGGGGAGGGGAATGAACATGAAGGTCGAGGTGCGGCTGCTCGGGCCGCTGGAAGTGCGCGGACCGGAGGGCCCTGTGCGCTTCACGGGGGCGCGGCGGCGGGCGGTGTTCGCGTTGCTGGCGCTGAGAACCGGCCGGCTGGTGTCGAGATCGGCGCTGGTCGACGGCCTGTGGGGTGAGGACGTGCCGCCGACGGGGACGAAGACGCTGCAGGGACACGTCGCCAAGGTCCGCAGGGCGCTCGAGCTGGCAGGGGCGGACGGCGTGGTGGTGACGCGCGAACCCGGTTACCTGCTCGACGTCACGCAGGTCGTCGTCGACGTCGAGGAGTTCGACGAGCACCTGCGGTGTGGCAGGTATGCGGAGGCATTGCGGATGCACCGCGGTGATCCGCTCGCGGACTGCCCGGTCGAGGGCTGGGCGAGCGCGGAGATCGTGCGGCTGCGGGAGGCGCTGGCGTTCGCGGAGGAGAACCACGCGGCGGCGCTGTGCCTGGACGGCCGGTACGCCGAGGCGATCGGGCAGCTGGAACGGCTGGTCGCGCTGTATCCGTTGCGGGAGTCGTTGTGGGACCTGCTGATGGAGGCCCAGTACCGGGCGGGCAGGCCGGGTGACGCGCTGCGGACGTACCGGCGGGTGCGGGCGCTGCTCGTGGAGGAGTTCGGCATGGAACCCGGCGACGCGTTGCGCCGCAGGGAAGCCGCCGTGCTGGCGGGATAGACCAGAGCACCGCGGCTCGCTTTGGGGGTGCGAGCCGCGGTGCTGGTCACGGCACAACTCTTGGGGGGAGCGAGCCGTGAGTCTGTTGGACTCTAGAACGGGCTGTGCAGTTCCCTCGACTTGAACGTCTTGGTCGACGTGCGCTGGTCGAACAGGCGCACGCGGGCGTACAGCTCGTCTCCGCCGTCCGGGTCCTCGTCGAGCGCGTTGTACGGCACGCGGATGCTGAACTGAGCGCTCAGGCCGTTGTCGTTCGAGTTGACCCAGGCGAGCGGGACCCTGAACTCGGCGTTGTCGAACCAGTCCGCGCCCATGGCCCACGCGTCGACGGGGTCGCCGGCCTGGGCGATGATGGCGTCCGCGTCAGCGCGGGACATGCGGACGTCGATGCCGACGCTCACGTCGTAGAGGTCGCTGCCGACCTTGTTGATCGTGAAGCAGATGACGTGTCTGTCGTTGTTCGAGCACGTCGTCTTCGCCTGGGCCGCACCGGCCGTGACGGTCATGATGCCGAGGGCCGCGAGCCCCATCACGCCGAAGCGCGTGAAGCGCTGCAGCACTCCCTGCTTGTCCATTGTTCTCCTTGTGCGTGCCGGGCGCCCCACCGGCGCCCCCCGTGCACAAATTTCTACGGACCCGCGGTGGCGAACCGGCTGCCGTCCGGTGGTCAAGATCGACTTGGCTGGTACGAACAGCGGTAGCCGGTGGTCACGGCGTCGCGCAACGCGTCCGCTGTGGACCGTTCGGTCATCGCGATCGTGTCGATGGCGCGCCGGATCGCCTTGCGCACAGCGGTTCTGGCGCGTTCGGCAGGCCCGGCGAAGTTCCTGCCGCGGCCACCCATCCCCGTCTCGCGTTCCAGGTGGCTGAGCAACGCCTCCAGCTCCGCCTCGAGTTTTCCTGCGCCCACGGGGTTTTCGTCGATCTGCGCGCGGAGGTCGCGGATGCGGGTGAGGTAGGCGGCGCGGGCCACGGGGTCGAGCACCGGCTGGTTGCCGCTGTTCTCCCCGCCGACGAGCTCCAGCGCGGGGATCTCGGTGCCGGGATTGGCCACGAGTCGCGCCAGGTACCGCATGCCCACGAGGTCTTCGACACGGATGTCCTTGCCGCGGTGGGACACGACCCACCAGCAACCATCGCGGCGGATCGAGATCCGGTCAGCCACCCCGTCGCGAGCCTGTGTCCACAGCTCGGCTCGTGCGGTCATGCCGATCGCGGTCGCGTCGGTGATGGCGACGTCGAACAACTCCCGTCCCCGCTCGCCACCCACGGTCTGTGCGAGGGTTGCGCGGGCGTAGGCGGTCATCGGCCGGTTGCCCAGCCGGATGTTGATGGTGACCGCGCGCTCCAGGTGTGCGGTGGCGAGGTCGTTGTCGCCGAACGTCGTCGCGGCGATGCCGAGCAGCAGTTCGGTGGAGCCGAAGCAGACGATCGCGGTGGCCGGCACGACCGGCAGGTCCGCGAACGGTTCGAGCAACCCGTGGGCCTCCCGGGCGATCTCCGCCTCGCCGAGGGCGGCGGCCACGTGCACCACGCAGAACATGCACGTGATCCAGGTGCTGGACAACGGAAACCGCCGTGAGCCCGTTGATCGTCAGTCGGTGCAACGCCGAACGCGCCCGGTCTCGTTGCCCTGCTTCAAGTGCCAGCAACGCGTGGGCCGCTTCGAAGCTGAACTCCAGGTCCGGCAGCGTGGGGGAGTGCGTGACCTGCTCGGCCAGGTCGACCAGCTCACCGCCGCGGCCCTGCAGCCACCGGATCGCGAACAGGTGCGTGCTGTGGAACGTCTCCGCGTCCACGTCTCCGGCTTCGAGCCCGATCCGCAGACAGGCCAGGGACTTCTGCTCGGCCTCGGCGAACCGCCCTGCCCGGATCGTCCGCATGACGTCCATCGCGGCGTGGAAGAAGAGCAGTGCCGGATGACCGGCCGCCCGCCTGGCCAGCTCGACCTGCGACCGTTCCGCATGCGGGTCGCCCAGGCAGAACAGGTCCATCGTGCGCCGGCACAAACCGCTGAGCGCCAACAGGTCCAGCCCCGCCGCCGACGCCACCGCGATCAGCTCGCCGGTCAGCGCGAGCCGGGCGACGGCGTGCTCCGGTGACCACAACGCGTGATGCGCCAACGACAAGGCCTCTGCCAAGGTCAATTGGTCACCGGTGTTCCTGGCCCGCTCCAACGCTTCCAGCACGCTTTCCGTCTCGCGCCGGTCGTAGGCTTGTTCGGCCGCGAGCCGCACGCTCAACCTGGTGCGCAGCGGCTCCGCGGGACCGGTGGCCAGTGCATTGCGCAGCCTGGCGATCGCGAGAGCGCGGTCGGCCCTGCCGCGGAACTTGTTGACCCACATGCCCGGCAGCCCGAGCGCCGCCTCCGGGTCACCGTCCCTGGCCGCCTGGTCGAGCAGGTCACGCGCCTCGGTGATCCCGCCCTTCGCCAGCACGGCGTGAGCCCGCTCGACGAGACGGACCGTATCGTCCAGTGAGGTGGTCCCGGTGGAGGTGGCAACGATGACCACTGGCAGGTGGTGGACGTTCCCGGCCACCACCTGGGTGAGTTGGAACGCCTCTTCTCCCGCCACGTCGATGTCGTCGACGAGGATCAACGCCGGTGCCGCCGACAGCACGTCGAGGACCTTCTGCGCGCAGACCTCGGGATCGGCGTCGAGCGCCGCCGCGTCACCGCCCAGCCCGGCGAGGATCGCGTGCCACGGCCAGAACGCGGGTGCGTCCGCGCGGCAGCCGACCCAGGTGACGGCGAACCCGTGTGTGCGCGCCAGTTCCGCCGCCTGGATCAGGTACTGCGTCCGTTCGGCTCCCGCGGGTTTGTTCACCGCGAAGAGCTGACCGGTTCCCCGCTTCGCCCGTTCGAACGCCGACTCCGGCAGCACCGCTTCACCCTCGAATGCACTTCCTCAGCCAGGACCCGGAGGAACCTAGCGGAGACCGGAGACCGCCACGTACGCGGTCGACACGCATCTAAGGACGAAGTTTCTGGTTCAGAGATACGAACAACGGATCTGTGTACTCCGTGATCCGTGCGTGGTCCCGCGCGATCGACGCGTACGCCTCGACCGCGGGGGAGGGCGTGAAGACGTCGGCGGTCGTGACCATCGCCTTCACCGCGGTGTCCCAGTCGGAGTGCACGCCGCTCCCGACCGCCGCGCAGATCGCCGCGCCCAGACCGGCCGCGTCGCTCATCCTGGTGCGGCGCACGGGACGCGCGAACACGTCGGCGAAGATCTGCATCATCAGGTCGGACCTGGACCCGCCACCGGAGATGATCAGCTCGGGGAACTCCCGGCCCAGCGCACCGGCCATCGACGTGCTGTGCCGGTGCATGGTCAGTGCGATGCCCTCCAGGATCGAGCGGTACACGTGGTGGCGGCCCTGGGTGCCGTCGAACCCGAGCAACGCGCCGCGCCGGCACGGGTGGTCCGCGGGTGCCAGCCAGTCGAGCACGGTCATCAGCCCGCCGCAGCCCGGTTCCACGGTCGCGGCGCCGGACTCCAGCTCGCCGAGATCGGAGTCCACCAGCTGGCGGTACCAGCTGACCGTCCACATCCCGCGCCGGATTCCGTTGCTCTCGTACAGGTATTTCCGCGGCACAGAACCGAAGTTCGACCAGAACCGGCCGGCGGGATCGACGGTGTGGCGATCACCCGTGGTCATCGCGGCGATGTAGGTGCCGAGCGACACCAGCAGTTCCTCGCCGAGCCCGCTGCCCAGCGCCTCGACGGCCTTGTCGTTCGAGGTCGCGTACACCGGGAGCCCGGCGGGCAGTCCGGTCACCTCCGAGGCCTCGCCGGTCACGTTCCCGAGCAACGCACCGGGGTCCACGAGATCGAACAGCTGCTCGCGGCGCATTCCGGTGTCCACATAGGACGGTGACACGTCCGGCCACCGCCATGTCTCGTGGTCGATGGGCCACATGCCCTCGTAGTTGCCGGCGGTGTCGCGGCGCTCGCCGGTGAGCCGGAACGTCACGTACCCCGACGAAGTCGAGACGAACCGGTTCGTCTCGTCAGCCCGTTGCGGCTGAGCGAGCCTGTCGTCCATCCAGCTCAGCATCGGCTCCGCGAGCAGGCCGTTCTCGTTCAACAGCGCTCGGCAGAACCGGATCGTGCACAGTCCCACGCCCGCGATCTCGCCAGGAGCACCGGTGAACCGTTGCATCGCCTCGGTGCAGGCCTCCGCGATCGAGTCCCACACATCATCGTCCGGGTGCACGACGTGGCCGGGCAGCGGGTGGACGTACGGCCGCAGCGGGCGCTGGGCCGAGGCGTGCACCCTGCCGACCTCGTCGACGATCGAGACCTTCGTGCTCTGCGAGCCGTTGTCGATCGCGATCAGGTAGCTCATGACACGGGGTAGATCGTGCCGGCGTTCATGATCCCGTTCGGGTCGAACCCGCGCTTGAGCACCTCGAGCAGGTGGTACGCGCTGCCGTGCTCCTCGCGGGTCCACGGCGTGCGGTACTTGCCGATGCCGTGATGGTGCACCATCGAACCACCCAGCCGCAGTGCTTCCTCGACGATGATCGCGTTGAGCGGGATGTGGTACTCGGTGATCTCCCGCTCCGGCGGGCACTTGATGTCGTAGTCGTAGACGAAGTAGAGGTTCGTGCCCGTTTGGTAGCTGTGCGAGGAGTGCGCGCCGAGCAGGGTGAGGTCGGCGGCACGGGGGAACTCCGTCTTGACCCGGTGCATGACCGCGTCGTACAGCGCGGTGACGTTCGACCAGTCGACCGAGACTTCGGTGGTGTAGCCGAGGTTCCGGGACTCCAGCATGGCCAGCTTCTCCGCGTCGATCTTGTCCTGGCCCCAGTTGAGGTTCTCGAACCAGTCGGCGATGAGCCGCGGGTCGACGATGTCGGCTCCGTCGAAGGTGTTCTCGATCGCCTCCGCGGTGGCCCGTGCGATGCCCTCCGGCCCTTCCGCGATGAGCACGACCACGTTCTTGTTCTGGGAGAAGTGGCTGAAGTGCTGGTTGGCGTCCTCGGGGGAGTAGACCCGGCACACCGACGGGCGATACCCGTCGGTGATCAACGTGCGCAGGCGCTCCACCGCGTCCTCGAGGTCGTCGAGAAGATAACCGAAGTAGCGGTTGTTCTCCGGCTGGTACCGGAAGACCTTCACGGTGACCTCGGTGATCACGCACAGCGCGCCCTCGTTGCCGATCACGACGTGCCGGATGTCAGGACCGGCCGCGCGGCGGGGCACGTTCTTGATCCGGCTGACCGTGCCGTCGGGGAACACCGCCTCCAGGCCCACGACCATGTCCTCGATACCGCCGTACAGCGTGGAGAACTGGCCGATCGACCGGGTCGCCACGAGTCCGCCCATCTGCGCGAGCGGCTTGGACTGCGGCGAATGGCCTGTGGTGAGGCCCTGTTCGCGGAGGGCGTCTTCCAGGCGCTGCAACGGGACGCCGCACTGCGCGGTGACCATCATGTTGACCGGGTCGATGCTCACGATGTCGTCCATTGTGGAGCCGTCGAGCACGATGGTGTTTTCCACCAGGGTTTCCAGCCCGCCCTCGGTGGCGGTGCGGCCGGTGCGCGGGACGACGTTGATCCGGTGCTCGTTGGCGAACGCGAGCACCTTGCTGACTTCCTCGGTGCTGCCGGGGCACACGATCGCGGCCGGGATCGGGCCGGTGAAGATGCCGTGCACGGAGGTGTACTTGCGGAACCTGTCGACGCTCGCGTCCCGCAGTTCGTGCTCGTCGGTGTCGACCTTGGTGGTGCCGAGCAGGTCGACGAGCCCGGCGACGATCTCGGCGCGGCTCAGGTCGGAAGCGGAGGGAACGGCCTGTGGCGGTGCGGGGAACATGGCTCTGCTTTCGGAGAAGAGTCAGCGGACGAGATAGCCGCCGTCGACGACCAGCGTGTGGCCGTTGACGTAGTCGGAAGCACGGCAGGCCAGGAACACCAGTGCGCCCATGAGGTCGCTCGGGTCGCCCCACCGGCCGGCCGGGATGTGGTCGATCACCCGCTGGTTCGCGGCGGGGTCCGAGCGCGTGGCCTCGGTGATCTTCGTGGCGAAGTAGCCCGGCGCCAGCGCGTTGACCTGGATGTTGTGCTGCGCCAGCTCGTCGCAGTAGGCCTTGGTGAACCCGGCGATGCCGTGCTTGCTCGCGGCGTAGGCGGGGGACTGGCGGCCGCCGAGGAACGAGAACAGCGACGCGATGTTGATGATCTTCCCGGACCGCTGGGGGATCATGTACCTGGTCGCCTCGTGCGCCAGCTCGAAGGCCGCTGTGAGGTTGATCGCGATCATCGGGTCCCACTTGGACCTGTCGAACGTCTCCACGTCATCGAGCAGGCTGATGCCGGCGGAGTTGACGACGATGTCAACGGATCCGAGCTGTCCGGCGCAGGCGTCCACGACCTCCGCGCACGTGCCGGGTGCCGTGATGTCCGCTGTCATCTCCGCGAACCGCTGGCCCTGCGCTTCGACGAGTTTCTGGGTCTCGCCGTCGTCGGACACCAGGCTCGGGACGAAGACGTCGGCGCCGGCCGCGGCCAGGCCCAGCGCGAACGCCTGGCCCAGCCCGGTGTTGCCGCCGGTGACGATCGCGTTCTTCCCCTTGAGGGAGAAGAGATCCAATCCGAAGTCCATCACATGCTCCCGAACGGATCAGATATCGCGACATAGGTGGTTTCGAGGTACTCCTCGATGCCCTCGGCACCGCCTTCGCGGCCGATGCCGGAGTGTTTGACGCCGCCGAACGGCGCGGCGGGGTTCGACACGATTCCCGTGTTGAGGCCGAGCATTCCGGTCTCCAGTGCTTCCGCCAGACGCAGACCCCGGTTGAGGTCACGGGTGTAGGCGAAGCAGACCAGGCCGTACTCGGTGGCGTTGGCGAGGCGGACCGCCTCCTCCTCGGTGTCGAAGGTGACGATCGGCGCGACCGGTCCGAAGATCTCCTCGCTCAGCAGCCGCGCATCGGGAGCGACGTCGGTGAGCACGGTCGCGGTGTAAAAGAACCCCTTGCCCTCCAACGCGTTTCCGCCCAGCACGATCCGAGCACCGGCGCCCACCGCGTCGTCGACGAGTTCGGTGACCTTCGAACGGGTCTTCGCGTCGATCAACGGGCCGAGCGGGTAGTCCTTCATCCGGGCGGCCAGCTTCGCCGTGAACTCCTCCGCGACCGAGGCGTGCACCAGGAACCTGTTCGCCGCAACGCACGCTTCACCGCCGTTGCGCAGCTTGGCCAGCACCGCCCCGTCGGCGGCCGCGTCGACGTCGGCGTCCTCGAAGACGAGGAACGGCGCGTTGCCGCCGAGTTCCATCGAGACCCGGAGCACCTGGTCGGCGGACTGCGCGATGAGCTTCCTGCCCACCGCCGTCGATCCGGTGAACGACAGCTTGCGCAGCCGCGGGTCGGTCAGCAGCGGGCCGGTCACCGCACCCGGATCAGTCGTGGTGATCACGTTCAGCACACCCGCGGGAAGCCCCGCCTCGGTCAGCACCTCGGCGAACAACAACGCCGTCAACGGGGTGAGCTCGGCCGGCTTGAGCACCATCGTGCAGCCGGCTGCGATCGCCGGGGCGATCTTGCGCGTGGCCATCGCCAGCGGGAAGTTCCACGGCGTCACGAACAGGCAGGGCCCGACCGGTCGCTTCACCGTCACCAGCCGGTTGCGGCCGTCCGGCGCGGTCGTGAAGCGACCGGAGATCCGTGGTGCTTCCTCCGAAAACCACCGGAGGAACTCGGCGCCGTAGGCCACCTCGGCCCGCGACTCGGCCAGTGGCTTGCCCATCTCCGAGGTGATGAGCTGCGCGAACTCCTCGGTCCGGCCGGTGATCAGCTCGAAGGCCCTGCGCAGGATCTCGGCGCGTGCACGGGGGGCGGTCCTGCCCCACGCGGTCTGGGCGGCGACAGCGGCGTCGAGCGCACGCGTGCCGTCCTGAGACGTGGCTTCGGCGACCTGCGCCAGAACCTCCTCAGTGGACGGATCCAGCACCTCGAAAGTGCGGCCGTCGCTCGAATCGACCCACTTGCCGTCGATGTACAACTTGGTGAGCATGGCGTGTCCCCTCACAGCCTCAGGTCGACCCCGATGAGGCGCTCGTAGAGCTTCATCGGGGTCATCTCGCCCGCCTTGTCGCCGTACGCGGCACGGGCGCGGCGGAAGATCTGCTCGACCAGTGCGGACAGCTCGGCGGGCACCCCGACCGAACCCGCGAGGTCGACCGACAGGCCGAGGTCCTTGCACGCCAGCGCGATCGCGAAGCCCTCGTCGTAGTCACCGTGGTCCAGCACGGACAGCACGTCGTGCTCGACGAAGTTGCTCCGCGCCGGGCTGTTGACGAGCGCGTTCCGCAGTACACCCAGGTCCACACCCGCCTTGACGCCGATCGCGAGCACTTCAGCCGTGGCGACCAGGTGCGAGAACCACAGCTGGTTCAGCATCAGCTTCACCGTGTACCCCGCGCCGTGCGCGCCGACGTGCAGGATGCGTTCCCGATCACCCATGGCCTCGAACACCGGCGCGAGCCTGGTCACGTCGTCCGCGTCACCGCCGATGAAGATCTGCAACGTGCCGTTGGCCGCGCCGGTGGACATCCCGCTGACCGGGGCGTCCAGCACGTGCAGGCCTGGATTGGACTTGCGGACCTCGTCGGCGACATCCGGCACCGACGTGGACATGTCGATCCACGTGCCGCTGGGGACGATCCCGGCCAGTACACCGGCCTTGCCGTTCATGACCTCGGAGACGTGCCTCGGCGTGGGCAGCATGGTGATCACCAGGTCGCTGTCGGCGGCGACCTCGGCCGGCGTGTCCGCCCATCTGGCGCCGCCGTGGATCAGCTCGGCCGCTTGTTCGCGACGGATGTCGTTGACCACCAGCGTGAACCCGGCCTTCTGGAGGTTGCGGGTCATGCCCGCACCCATGCTGCCGAGTCCGATGAAACCGACGGTGCCAGATTGATTCGATGCGGTCACGCTCTCTCCTCGGGCGTGTAGAAGGGGTTGCTCGGGGTGTCCTTCGCGGCGAGCACCGCGTCGATCGCCGGCAGGTCCAAGGCAGCGTTGGCAAGCGCGGTCCTGGTGGCCTCACGGTTGTTGCGGTACACGGCATCCGCGTCGTCGGCACCGGGGTTGACCCAGACCGCGGCGATCAGCACGTGCGTCGAGGTGTCCGGCTCCGGGATGTTGCCGTCCGCCACCGCGTCGGCGACTCCGGCGGCGACTCCGGCCTGCGCGGGCCCCCAGATCAGCAGTCCGTGGTCGTCGTCGGCAGGGGCCGCCTTCGTCACGAACAACGTCATCGGCTTGACCGGCAGCGAGGGCCGCAACACCGCGACGAACGGCACGTGACCAGCGGACGGCGTGGCCAGCGCGGTTGACCACGCGGTGCCCGCCGGCCCGTCGCGATGGCCCAGCACGGTGTTGATGTGGGCGGCGTTGACGCCCTCGCCGACGAAGCTCTCTCCGATCTGCATCAGATCAGCCCCTGCGCGGTCAGCCACTCCTGCGCGACGTCGTCGGGTTCGTCACCGTCGACGTCGACCTTGGCGTTGAGCTTCTGCATCTCCTCGGTGGTCAGCTTCGCCGCCATCGGGGCCAGCACGTCCGCGATCTTCGGGTGGCTCTTGAGCACGTCCGCCTGCAGCGTGAACCCGCCCTGGTAGATCGGGAAGAACGCTTTGTCGTCCTGCAGCACGGTCAGCCCGAGTGCGGCGATGCGGCCGTCCGTGGCGAACACCTCGCCGAAGTTGCAGTCCTTGCCGTCCTTGGTGGCGGTGTAGATGACGCCGGTGTCGAGCAGCTTCACGTTGTCCTTCGGCGCGTCGAAGCCGTAGGTCTTCGAGACACCGGGCCAGCCGTCGTCACGGGTGGAGAACTCGCTCTCGATGCAGAACGTGCGCTCGTTCGCCGGCAGCTTGGCGAGGTCGCTCATCTTCGAGACACCCAGCTCCTTCGCCTTCTCGTTGCGGATCGCGAAGGTGTAGGTGTTGTTGAACGGCGCGGGCGCGACCCACTCGATGTTCTTCGCGGCGTCGGCCTTCTTGACCGCGTCGAACTGCTCCTTGTCGGTCTTCAGCGGCTGGGTCTGCTTGTTGTAGGTGATCCACGACGTGCCGGTGTACTCCCAGTAGCCCACGAACTGCTTGCTCTCCAGTGCCTGCCGCACGTTCGCCGAGCCGACCAGCTTGGTGTTGGCCTCCAGCGTCGCGCCGTGCGCGTTGAGCAGCTTGGTGGTGAGGTGGGCGAGGATGTACTGCTCGGCGAAGTCCTTCGAACCGATCTGGCCGGACAGGCCCGCGAGGTCACCGCTCTTCGCGGTGGTGCTCGCGTTGGGGGAGCTGGAACAGGCAGCCAGTGTCAGTGCGACAACACCGATGAAGGCGCGCTTGTACATGGGAGGTTCCTTACGGCGGAGGTGTTTGTTACAGGCCACGAGGGCGGACGAGGTCCTCGACGAGCCCTGCGGCCAAGTCGATGAGGACGGCGATCGCGGCGACGAGCACGGCGCCGACGACGATCACGGGGTAGCGCTGGAGCTTCAGGCCGTTGACGATCATGTCGCCTAGCCCGCCGGCGTTGATGAACGTCGCGATGGTGGCGACGCCGACGGAGAACACGAGAGCGGTCCGCAGCCCGGCCAGGATCATCGGTGAGGCCAGCGGAAGCTCGATGCGCCAGAGGACCTGGCGCGGGGTCATGCCCATGCCCCGCGCGGCCTCGCGGGTGGCGTGGTCGACCTGTTCGAGGCCGGTCAGGGTGTTGCGCAGGACGGGCAGGAAGCAGTACGCGACCAGCGAGATCAGGGCGGTGTAGAAACCGGTCTGCCACACGATCGCCAGCAGGATCACCACACCGACCGCCGGTGTCGCCTGGCCGATGTTGCCCAGCGCGACGACTCCCGCGCGCACTGCCTTCGAACGGACTCGGTAGGCGGCGATTCCCGCCGGGATCGCGAGGAGAGCGACCAACCCGGACGAGATCACGGTGAGGATCACGTGTTCCTGCGTGCGGTCCAGCAGATAGCTCGTGTTGAGGGTTCGTTGTTCGATGGAGTCGAGCGTCAACGTGCTGACCCACAGGAACATCACGGCGACGATGCCGATGACTGCCAGCGGCGTGGCGATCCGGGTGGTCATGGCGCGTCCACCGGTTGCCTGGTGAGCGCGGCCGAGATCCGGGCGTGGGTGAGCGATCCGCTCGCGCCGGAGATGTTGACGCGGTCCGCGCCGGTGACCATCAGCAGGTCGAGCGCGTCCCGCAGCGAGGCGTCCGCGTCGAGGGCGGGTGCGGTCGCGTCGGGTGCGTCGAGCTCGACGTCGGAGATCGGGATGAGCGCGAGGCGCATGAGCCCCGCGCCGTGGCCGATGAAGCTCGACACGTAGTCGTTGGCGGGGTTGGCCAGGATGGTCGCGGGCGTGTCGAACTGCTCGATCTGGCTGCGTTCGCTCAGCACCGCGATCCGGTCGCCGAGCCGGACGGCCTCGTCGAAGTCGTGGGTGACGAAGATGATCGTCTTGCCGATGTCGGCCTGCAACTTGAGGAACTCGGCCTGCAGCTTCTGCCGGGTGATGGGGTCGGTGGCGCCGAACGGCTCGTCCATCAGCATCACCGGCGGGTCGGCGGCCAGCGCCCTGGCCACACCCACGCGTTGCTGCTGACCGCCGGAGAGCTGTTTCGGATAGCGGTGGGCGAACGTCGCGGGATCGAGCTGGACGGTCCGCAGCAGCTCGTCGACGCGGTCGTTCGTGCGCTCCCTGGACCAGCCGAGGAGCTTGGGCACGGTGGCGATGTTCTCCGCGATCGTCATGTGCGGGAACAGGCCGATCTGCTGGATAACGTACCCGATGTGGCGGCGGAGTTCGTTGGGGTCCAACGACAACACGTCGGTGCCGTCGATCGTGATCGAACCGGACGACGGCTCGATGATCCGGTTGATCATCTTCATCGTCGTGGTCTTCCCGCAGCCGGACGGCCCGACGAACATGACCAGCTCGCCGGGGTCGACCGACAGCGAGAAGTCCTCGACGGCCGCCTGCTGCTGGCCGGTGTACCGCTTGGTGACGTGGCTCAGCTCGATGCCGACTCCAGGCTCAGACACGGAGACCCCTCGAGGTGCTGTAGCGGGCGATCAGGACGAAGGCGCCGTCGATCAGCAGCGCCAGCAGCACGACGCAGAGCGTGCCGGTGAGCGCGAAGTTGAGCGCGTTGACCGAACCGAGTGACGACAGGCCCTTGAAGATGTAGAAGCCGAGACCGGGACCCGCGACGTAGGCCGCGATCGCCGCGATGCCGACGGTGAGCTGTGCGGCCACCCGGATGCCGGTGACGATCACCGGCCACGCGAGCGGAAGCTGGATGCTGAGCAAGGTTTTCGCGGGGGTCATGCCCATACCGCGCGCCGACTCGATGACGTGCGCCGGCACCTCCCGCAGGCCGACCACGGTGTTCCGCACGATCGGCAACAGCGAGTAGAAGACCAGTGACACCACGGTGGGCGCCCACCCGAGCCCGAGGATCGGGCTGAGCAGTGCCAGCAACGCCAGCGACGGAATGGTGATCGCGATGCCGGCGGCGGTGAGTGCCGCCGTGCGCGGCACGTTCCGATCCCAGACCAGCAGGCCGATCAGGACACCGAGCACGGTGGCCAGCGCCAGGCTCAAAGCCACCACGGCGAGATGTTGCAGCGTCAGCGTGACGAGGTCTTCCCAGCGGCGGGCAAGGAATTCGTCGAGCGTTCCGGTCACGGGTTTCGCCCTCCTTTCGGCGACGGTGCCGATGGCCGGGAACGGTAGATTTGCTGTGCTCTTATGCACAACAGCTGTTGGCAATATGGCAACACTCCTCGTAGAGTGCCCTGCCATGCAGGGATCTCGTCGCAACTCCGCAGGCCTGGCTCGGGACGTCGAGGTGTTGGAGGTGCTCGGCCGGCCGGAAGCCGTGCAGTCCGGCGGCCTGGGCGTCGTGCGGATCGCGGCCCTCGTGGGCAGGGACAAGACCGTCGTGTCGCGGACGCTCGCGACGCTGGGGGAGAGCGGGCTGGTCGATCGCGATCCGGAGACTCTGAGCTATCGGCTCGGGTCGCGGTTGTACGCGTTGGCCGCGCGGACCGCCGAAGGGGCGTTGGCGTGGAACGCGCGTGGACACCTGAAACACCTCGCGCAGGTGACCCGGGAGACCGCGCACCTTTGTGTGCTGCGCGGGGGCAACGTGCTGACGTTGCTGAGCGAGCTGAGCCCGAACCGCTTTCACACCACCGGATGGGAGGGCGTGACGACCGCGGCGTGGCGGACGCCGTCCGGGCGTGCGTTGATCAGCGACTGGGATCGCGAGTCGCTGTCGGTCTGGTACTCCGAGCACGGCCACGACGAGGCGGTGCTGGAGGCGGGAGAGCGGGCCGACTCGGTGTTCGCGGTGCTGGATCGGCCGTCACCGCGGCCGAACTCCATCACCGATGTGGATTCGCTGGTGGCTGAGCTTCGGCGGGTGCGGGAGCGCGGCTACGCGACCTCGGACGAGGAACTGGAGCGGGGTGTCGTGGCGGCTTCGGCGCCGGTGTACGACTTCACCTCGCGGATCGTGGCGGCGTTGAACGTGTCGGCGCCGAAGGAACGGATCGGGGCCCAGCTCGACAAGCTGGGCCGGATCGTGGCCGGTGCCGCGCGCGATCTCTCGGCCGCGCTCGGCCACCAGAGTTGAGCTGTGACGGCATGACCGGCGCGGCGTTCCGCTTGACCGTCCTGAAGAATCACCAGCCGTGCGAATCCTGATGCCCCTGCCCGACCACGACTTCGACGTCACCGAGGTCGCCGTGCGTGGCGCCTGCTGACCGATGCCGGCCACGAGGTGGTCTTCACGGCCGAGCACGGCGGACAGCCGCCCCAGGCGGACCCGCTCCTGCTCACCGGTGTCCTCTTCGGACAGCTCGGTGCCGAGCCGGAGCCCGCGCGGTTCTACCGGCAGCTCACCGAGGCCGCGGAGTACCGTGCGCCGATCGCGTGGGCGGATCTCGAGCCCGCGTTGTTCGACGGACTCGTGCTGCCCGGCGGGCACGCACCCGGCATGCGCCAGTACCTGGGTTCCCCGGTGCTGCGGGAGAAGGTCGCCGAGTTCTGGGCACTGGACCGGCCGGTGGGCGCGATCTGCCACGGCGTGCTGGTGCTCGCACGGGCGCAGGATCAGGGCACGGGCCGCAGCCTGCTCGCCGGGCGCCGCACGACGTGCCTGCCGAAGTACATGGAACGCACGGCGTACTTCCTCACGGCGTGGCGGCGCGGCCGGTATTACCGCACCTATCCGGCCTACGTCCAGGACGAGGTGGTGGCGAGCGGAGCGGCGTTCGAACGCGGGCCGGTCGAACTGTCCCGGCGCGGCACGGCGACCGACGACACGCCCGCGTTCGTCGTGCGCGACGGCAACTACGTGTCGGCCAGGTGGCCCGGTGACGCGTACCTGTTCGCCAGGACGTTCGCCGAGTTGCTCAAGCCGAGCTGAACGCACGTGCTGCGCCCTGCCCGTGCCGGTCATCTGGTGGACCATGGGGGAGGAGGGGCGGCAACTGAACGGTGGTGACCGCGATGGGCAAGGGACCCGCAGCCCCTGTTGTGGTGGGCGTCGATGGTTCGTCCGCGGCGCTGAACGCGGTGAGGTGGGCGGCCGACGACTGCGCCAGGCAGCACGTGCCGCTACGGCTGGTGCACGCCGTCCCGCGGCCGTTCCGCGGCCTGGGCAGGATGGCGCCCGACGGTGACGAGCTGCTTCAGGCGGTCGAGACGCAGGCCCAGCAATGGTTGCGGGCCGCGGCCGCGGTGGCCGGCGAGGTCGCGCCGGCGTCGAGCGTCACGACGAGGTTCGCG
>NZ_VSRL01000192.1 GCF_012184385.1 Lentzea indica | reverse complement strand
CTTGGCGAGCGGGTCGCCGTCGCGGGCCGCACCGGCCACTCGGCGTCCGGTCACCGCGCGCGAGTCACCGGCGGCCTCGCGAGCCAGCACGGTGGAGACGCCGGGGTGCTTGGCCAGCAGCTCCACGGCGGTGGCGCTCAGAGCCGTGCCACTGCAGTAGCGCTCCCAGCAGCCGTTCTTGCCACACGGACAGGGACGGCCGTCGGGGACGACGCGCAGGTGACCTAGTTCGGGGGCGACGCCGTAAGCGCCGCGGAAGACCTCGCCGTTCAGCAGCAAAGCGGCGCCGATGCCGGTGCCGATGGCCACCAGAACAGCGGTCTTGGCACCGCGTGCGGCACCGAAGCGGTGTTCGGCGAGGGCCGCGGCGTTCGCGTCGTGCTCCAGAACGACAGGCATGCCGAGGCGGTCGCTCATGCGGTCGGCCACGTCGGCCTGCCGCCACGCCAGGTGCGGTGCGAAACGCACCGTGCGACGGTCGGAGGCGATGAAGCCCGCCACGGCGAGACCGACGGCGTTCACCGCGTGCCGGTCCGCCACCTCCTCCACCGCGGCCACGATCGCGTCTTCGAGAGCGCGTTCGCCCGCGGGTGTCGGCGCGCGTGAGGTGTCCAGCACCGAGCCGCGCCCGTCCACGACGCCGGCGCGCACGCTGGTGCCACCGATGTCCACTCCGACCGTGAGCATCAGTCGGTCTTCCTGACGACCTTGATGTGCTGCACTCGCTGGCCAGCGTCAGCTGGCTCCTCGACACCGCCAGAAGAGGGAGGCGTCGGCGGGGTACCGGGCTCGCGCAGTGCCGCGCGCAGCACCGCGATCAGGCCCGCGGCGTGTTCGGCGGCCTTCGCGGCGAGTTCGGAACGGTCGCCGCGCAGCAGTGCCACGCCGTTGCACAACGGGCACCAGCCGCACGTCTCGGGCGTGTGCGAGCCGTCGCCCGCCTCGGCGACGCGCTCCAGCCACGGCTGCATGCGCTCGGCGGCCGTGTCGATGAGCAGCCGCAGCTCCTCGGCGAGCTTGCCGGTGTTGTCCTGGGTCATCACAAGCTCCTGATCAGCGCCACAACGACGGGTCCGGGCGGAATCCCACCGTCACGCCACCCGAGTCCATCTCCGCGCCGGTCACGATGCAGCGCCTCAGCAGGGACGGCAGCGCCACGAGCCGACGCCTGCCGTCGACGGTCAACGCGAGATCGTCGGCCACGCGCGCGAGGTCCAGCTCTGTGTCGTCGGCCAGCGGCAACGCGATCCGCAGCGAGTATCGGGCGTCGAGGCCACGCCCGCTGCCCGACACCTCCAGCAACGACTCCGACACCGCGGCACCCGGCAACGGGTCCGAGTCGCCGTACAGCTGCGCGGCGACCTCCAGCAGCGCCGGCACGCCCACGGGCTCGGACGCGCGGTGGTCGACCGTGCGGATCTCACCGATACAGGTCAGCTCCGCGAGCACCGCGTCCTGCTCGTGACGACGAGTCCGCAGCCACGTGGCCGCGGCACCACGCGCGGAACCGGGCGAAGGCACCAGCCGGTTCGCGATCACGCTGTCGACGCGGATTCCCTGCAACGCCAACGCGGTAAGCGTTCGCCGCGTCTCGGCGGCGACCACGCGTTCGGGCGTCAGCACCAGCCGGACCGAGCAACCGGAAGGATCTGCGAGCATCGTGCGCAACGCGTCCAGCCGCTCGGCGAGCCTGCTCAGCGCGTCCGCGGTCGCGTCCCACTTCTCGACGGTCCCGGTGCCGGCGACACCCGCCAGAAGCCCGCGCACCACGCGCCGGTGGGTCGGGAAGAGTCGTTCCAGGTAGCCCGCGAACGCCTCTGGCAGCGACAGCAACCGCAACGTCTCCGCGGTCGGCCCGCAGTCGACGACCACGACCTCCCACGGCCCGGACGACGCGAGCCGCCGCACCTCGGAGAGCGCGAGGAGCTCCTCGACACCCGGCAGCACGGTCAGTTCCTCGGCGTCGAGCTCGTCGACGCCGGCGCCCGCCAGAACGGTGCGAAGGTGCCCGCGCAGGTCGCCCCAGGCCTCGTCGACAAGACCACGGGGGTCGATCTGGCACGCGAACAAGCCGTCCGCGGTGTCCACTTCGGATGGTGAGGCGCCCAGGCGGACGTCGAGGGCGTCGCCCAGCGAGTGAGCGGGATCGGTGGAGACCACGAGCGCCTTGCGGCCGTGTGCCGCCAGGGAGGCCGCCGTCGCGGCGGCCAGTGTCGTCTTGCCGACCCCGCCCTTGCCGGTGAAGAGCAGGACCCGGCTCAAGCCGCCTTCTCCGCGCGCTTCTTGAGCTCCTTGAGCGCGGTGTCGAGGATCAGCTTCTCGGCCTTGCGGCGGAACAGCCCGATCATCGGGATCACCAGCTGCACCGAGAGCGTGTAGGTGACCTTGGTGCCGGAACCGGACGGCTCCAGCACGTAACTGCCCTTCTGCGCCTTCTGCATGGTGCCCTTGACGAGCTCCCACCGCACCGAAAGACCGTCGGGGGCCCAGTCGTACTTCAGGGTGTACTCGTCCTTGACGGGACCCTGGTCGATCGCGAACCGGACCTGGTCGGCACGACCGTCGTCACGGGTGTCGAGGACCTCCACCTCTTTCATCCCGTTCGCCCAGTCCGGGTACGACGGGAAATCCGCGATGATCGCCATGATCTTCTCAGGCGGCGCGTCGATGACGATGGACTGAGTGGACTCGTCGGCCATGACGGGCAGGTTACTCGCGTCTTTACCAATTGAGGACGTGAGGCTTGCCGCTGCGCTGGAAGTGCCCGACGTTGATGCACTCGGTGTAGCCGACGCGCACGCGCCGGGCCAACGGCTGGTGCACGTGCCCGAACACCGACCAGCGCGGACGTTCCCGCACGATCTTGTCCAACGCGGCACGCGAACCCCACTCGGGGCGGCGCGCGACGACGTCGTACGTCAGTTCCGGAACAAGCGGCGGGATGTGCGTGCACAGCACGTCGACCTGCCCCATCCGCTCCAGCGCGGCCGCCATGTCCTCCTCCGTGCGGAGGTACGGGAACCACGGCGCGTTGGGGTTGCGGACCAGACCGGGCATCATCAGGCCACCGCCCGCGAAGCCGAACCGCAGCCCGCCGATCTCCGCCGCCTCGCCGTCGAGCACGTGCACGCCGTCACCGGCGAACTGCGGCCACAGGTGCGGACTGTCCACATTGCCCGGTGTCGCGTACGTCGGCGCGGACATCGCGGCGAACAACGCGTGGTACTGCTCCAGCACCGCTTCTTCCACCACGGAACGGGCGTCCGCGAGACCGTCCCACAGAGACCGGATGTAGCCGGCCGTGTCGGCGCGCTTGGTGCCGCGTCTCAACTCGGCGAAGATCCCCACCTTCTCGGGCCCGAAAACGCGCCCGAGGATCCCCTTGGAATGGTCGTGGTAGTCGACGAAGTCGATCAGGTCGCCGAGCACGACGAGCGCGTCGGCGCCGTCACCGGCGCGCGCGAGCGCCTCCGCGTTGCCGTGCACATCCGAGACCACGTGAACCCGCACGGTTTCCAACCTAGTTCACCGGGACCGGGGTGGTTTCCGAGACACACGTCAAGCAAGATCACCCTGCTGGCGGGCAGCCAGGCGGGCGGCCGTCCTCCAGAGTCAGCTTGAGTCCCAGCGCGACGGACTTCGCGTCGAGCTGACGGCGTTGCACCTCGCGAAGGGCGTTGCGCGGGGCGAGCGACCCGGCGGACGGATCAGCGCGGAGGAAGTAGTGAAGCAGCGTGCCGTCGAGCATCGGCTCGAGCCAGACCTCCATGGTGCCCACGAGCGCCCCACCGACGGTCCAGCGCAGTCCCTCGTCACCGCGGTCGGCGTAGACGTCCAGTTCGAGATCCGGCCAGAACGCCCGCCACGACGACGGCGAAGCGAAGGCTGCGGCGACCACGCTGGGTGGCACCGCCAGGAAAGTTTCGTCGACGACGTCCACACTGGCCATGGACTGAAAAAGTAACGGAAGGGCGTACCAACCTTTGTATCGCCGGAATCACACGCTAAGTTTCCCCGCTAGTAACATCCAACCGTACGGAGGTTGACGTGCGCGAGTTCAGCGTCCCCGCCACGGCCGCAGTGGCTCCGGAGGAGAACCTCACCGACATGGTGTGGGCCAACGCGGAGCGCTTCGGCAACGCCGTCAGCTTCCGCAGGCAGGTCGATCGCGACGACCTCGCTGCGGCTGCCGCCCGTGGCCTGGTGCGGTCGGCGCAGTCCGAGCACCCCGGCCGCTTTGTGCTGGTGGATCTGGATCTGGCAGAGGCGTCGGCCGGTGCGGTGCTGCACGCGTTGACGACCGACGAGCCGGTGCTCGCGATCCGCGATGGTGTCGTTCTCGCGGCACGTCTGGCTCGTGCGGCCCTGCCTTCTGAACGGCTGACGTGGTCCGGTCGTGTGCTGATCACCGGTGGTACCGGTGGTCTTGGTCAGCTGGTGGCCCGGCATCTCGTGTCGGGGCACGGCGTTCGTGAGCTGCTGCTGGTCTCGCGCAGCGGTTCCGCTAACGTTTCTACGTTGCAGGAGCTCGGCGCGGACGTGATCGTCGAGGCGTGTGACGTCTCCGATCGTTCGGCACTGGAATCGTTGCTGTCGCGGCACTCCATCGGTGGCGTGGTGCACACGGCAGCGGTGCTGGACGACGGTGTCGTCGAGTCTCTGACGCCTGAGCGGATCGACACCGTGTTGCGTCCCAAGGCAGACGCGGCGCTGCACCTGCACGAACTGTTGCCTGACGTGCCTTTCGTGCTGTTCTCCTCGGCCGCGGCACGTTCGGAGGCGCCGGCCAGGCGAACTACGCCGCTGCCAACGCTTTCCTCGACGCATTGGCGCGCGTCCGTCGCGCTTCCGGCCAGCACGCCGTCGCGCTGGCGTGGGGGGCGTGGGAGCAGACCTCGGGCATGACCGCCGCGATGTCGGACGCCGACCTGCAGCGCATCGCCCGTTCCGGCATGCCTCCGCTGAAGGTCGCAGAGGGGCTTGCTCTGTTCGACGCCGGTTCCGCCGGTTCGGATGCTTTCCTGCTGCCGCTTCGCCTGGATCTTCCCGCATTGCGGGCTCAGGGCGCTCCGCCACCGTTGCTGCGTGGCCTGATCAAGACCCCGAAGCGCCGTGCCGCCGCGCAATCCGTTGCGGCAGAGGGACTTGTCGCGGAGTTGTCACGCCTCGGTCCCGATGCGCGCCTGGACGCGTTGCTGAACCTGGTCGCGACCGAGGTAGCCGCGGTGCTCGGCCACGGCAGTGCGTCCGAAGTGGACCGCACCCGCACGTTCCAGGGCCTCGGTTTCGACTCGCTGACCGCGGTCGAGCTGCGCAACCGCCTGACTGCCTCGACCGGTATCCGCCTGCCGGCGACCCTGATCTTCGACTACCCGACCGCCGGCGCCCTGGCCTCCTACCTGCTGGACGAGCTGTTCGGCGCGGACGTCCTCGTGCCGGAAGTGGTTTCTGACAACGTTTCCGACGACCCGATCGTGATCGTCGGCATGGCCTGCCGCTACCCAGGTGGCGTGTCGTCGCCGGAAGACCTGTGGCGCCTGGTGTTCGAGGAGCGCGACGGCGTCACCGGCTTCCCGGAGAACCGCGGCTGGGACCTCGATTCGCTGTACGACTCGGACCCGGACGCCGCGGGCAAGACCCACGTGATGCAGGGTGGTTTCCTGTACGACGCCCCGTCGTTCGACCCGGACTTCTTCGGCATGTCCCCGCGCGAGGCCCTCGCGACGGACGTGCAGCACAGGCTCCTGCTGCAGACCGCGTGGGAGGCCTTCGAACGCGCGGGCATCGACCCGGCTTCCGTCCGGGGCTCCAAGACCGGCGTCTTCGCCGGCGTGATGTCCAACGACTACTCGACTCTGGTGTCCGACGACATCTTCGAGGGCTACCAGGGCACTGGCACCGCGCAGAGCGTCCTGTCCGGCCGCGTCGCCTACACCTTCGGCCTTGAGGGCCCCGCGGTCACCGTCGACACCGCCTGCTCGTCGTCGTTGGTCGCTCTGCACCTCGCGTCTTCTGCGCTGCGCAACGGCGAATGCTCGCTGGCACTGGCCGGCGGTGTGACGGTCATGTCGACGCCGGGCTCGTTCGTCGCCTTCTCGAAGCAGCGCGGCCTCGCGATGGACGGCCGTTGCAAGTCGTTCGCCGACGCCGCCGACGGCACCGGTTGGGGCGAGGGCGTCGGCCTTCTCGTTCTGGAACGCCAGTCCGACGCACTGCGCAACGGCCACACCATCCTGGCCGTCGTGCGCGGCTCGGCGGTCAACCAGGACGGCGCATCCAACGGCCTGACCGCGCCGAACGGACCGTCGCAGCAGCGCGTGATCCGCTCGGCTCTGGCTTCCGCCGGATTGTCAGTGGCGGACGTCGACGTCGTCGAAGCCCACGGCACCGGTACCACGCTGGGCGACCCGATCGAGGCCCAGGCGCTTCTCGCCGTGTACGGGCAGGACCGGCCGTCGCCGCTGCTCCTCGGCTCGATCAAGTCCAACATCGGCCACACCCAGGCCGCCGCCGGTGTCGCCGGCATCATCAAGATGGTGCACGCGATGCGGCACGGCGTCGTGCCCGCGACGCTGCACGTCGACCAGCCCTCCACCCACATCGACTGGACCGCGGGCGACGTGTCCCTGGTGACCACCGCGGTCTCCTGGCCCAACGTCTCCCGCTCGCGCCGCGCCGGTGTCTCGTCGTTCGGCGTCTCCGGCACGAACGCCCACGTGATCCTTGAGGCTCCGGAATTGTCAGACCTCCCTGAGATGATTGGGATGGGGGGTAGCTCCCCCCAGGGGGCCAGCCAATCCGGATCGATTCCGCTGGTGGTGTCGGCGCGGTCGGCCGATTCGCTGGCCGCGCAGGTCGAGCGGATCAAGGCGTGGCCGGGGGATGCGGCGGACATCGCGTTCTCGTTGCTGACCACGCGTGCGGTGTTCGACCACCGGGCTGTGGTGCTCGACGGCGAGGTGCTGGCGTCCGGCGTCGCCAAGGCCGGGGAGTTGGCCTTCCTGTTCAGCGGGCAGGGCTCGCAGCGGATCGGGATGGGACGTGCGCTGTACGAGGCGTTCCCGGTGTTCGCCGAGGGGCTCGACGCGGTGCTCGCGAACCTCGACCCTGCCGTCCGCGAGGTCATGTGGGGCGACGACCAGGAGACGCTGAACCAGACCGGGTACACGCAGCCCGCGCTGTTCGCGTTCCAGGTGGCGCTGTACCGGCTGTTCGAGTTCTACGGCGTGAAGCCCGACCACATCGCGGGCCACTCGATCGGTGAGATCGCCGCCGCCCACGTAGCCGGGGTGCTGAGCCTCGAAGACGCCTGTCAGCTCGTCACCGCACGCGCCTCGCTGATGCAGGCGTTGCCGGCCGGTGGCGCCATGGTGTCGGTGGTCGCCTCCGAAAAGAAGGTGCGTGAGCATCTGACCGATGGCGTGTCCATCGCCGTGGTCAACGGGCCTCGCTCCGTGGTGATCGCTGGCGTCGAAGAAGAAGTGCTCGCGATCGCGCAGAAGTGGAAGAACAAGCGGCTCAAGGTCAGCCACGCGTTCCACTCGCCGTTGATGCAGCCGATGCTCGACGACTTCCGTGAGGCGATCAGCGGCCTGACGTTCCACGAGCCGGTTGTCCAGATGTCAACATCCGGCGATGTCACCACCGTCGACTACTGGGTGAACCACGTCCGCGACACCGTCCGCTTCCACGAGAACGTCACGCGATTGGGTGACGTGAAGTTCCTGGAGATCGGGCCGGACGGCGTGCTGTCCGCGATGGTGGACGGCTGCGTGCCCGCGGTGCGGCGCAACGTTGACGAGGTCAAGTCAATGTTGACTGCATTGAGCCGAATCAATGTTGACGGCGTCAATGTTGATTGGAACAGGTTCTGTCAACATGGCCGGAAGATCGACCTGCCGACCTACGCGTTCGAGCAGCAAACGTTCTGGCCTGAGGTCTCCACGCGCTCGGACGTCCGGTCGGCCGGTCTCGGCGCGGTCGGGCACCCGTTGTTCGGGGCAGCCGTCGAGCTCGCCGGGGGAGAGGGCCTGCTGTTCACGAGCAGGCTGTCGCTGCGCACCCACCCGTGGCTGCGGGACCACTCGCTGCACGGCAAGGTGCTCGTGCCCGGCGCGGCGCTCGTCGAGCTCGCGCTGCGGGCCGCGGACGAGGTGGGCCTCGATCGCCTCGACGAGCTGACGATCGCGGCTCCGCTCGTGCTGCCGGAGACCGGTGCCGTCCAGGTGCAGATCAGGGTCGGTGCGGACGGTGACCGCCGGGCGGTCACGATTCACAGCCGTCCCGAGGACAGCGATCTGCCGTGGACCGAGCACGCGGCCGGCTTCCTGGCCTCCGGAACCACGACCTTGGACTTTGACGCTTCGGAGTGGCCGCCTGCCGGGGCTGAGGCTGTGCAGGTCGAGGGTGTGTACGAGCGGTTCGCGGAGCTCGGGTTCGACTACGGGCACGCTTTCCGGGGCCTGCGGGCCGCGTGGAAGCTGGGCGATCAGGTGTTCGCCGAGGTCGCGCTGCCCGAGGACGTGACGGTCGCCGGCTTCGGCCTCCACCCGGCGCTGCTGGACGCGGCGCTGCACGCGGTGCGTTCGCGGACCGGCGGACCGAGGGCGCGGTGCCGTTCTCGTGGGAAAGCGTTGCACTGCACGCGGTGGGGGCCACGTCGCTGCGGGTGCGTCTCCGGACCACCGGCGACAGCTCGATGGAGATCGCCATCGCCGACGCCACCGGTGCGCCGGTCGCGACGGTCGGGTCGCTGGTGACGCGGGCCGTGTCGGCGCAGCAGCTCAACGCCGCGCAGGACGCGTTGTTCGGGCTGGACTGGGTGCCGATCACACTCACCGAAGCGGTTCCCGCTGCGCACGTCGTGGAGCACGTGTCGGCGGAAGGATCCCCGGTCGAGGCCGCGCACGCGCTGACGACCGAGGTGCTCGCGAAGATCCAGGAGTGGATCGCGACCGAACGAGCCGAGAAGCTCGTTTTCGTTACGCGGCAAGGTGATCTGGGTGCTTCGGCGGTGTGGGGCCTCGTGCGGGCCGCGCAGTCCGAGCACCCCGGCCGGTTCGCGTTGATCGAGACCGACGGCGACCTGCCGGACTCGGTGCTCGCGAGCGCCGAGCCGCAGCTGCGGGTGCGGGGCGGCGAAGTGTTCGTGCCGCGTGTCGCCCGGATCGCCGCTGGTGACAGCGTTGTGCTCGAAGGGCCTGTATTGATCACCGGTGGCACCGGTGGGCTCGGTCAGGTCATCGCGCGGCATCTCGTTGCCGCACATGGCGTTCGCGACCTGGTGCTCGTCAGCCGACGCGGTGAGACGCCGGACTGGGTGGCGGACGTGGACGCTTCGGTCACCGTGGCGGCGTGCGACGTCGCCGATCGACACGCGGTCGCGAACCTCCTGGCGGGCCACCGGATCCGCTCCATCGTGCACACCGCCGGTGTGCTGGACGACGGCGTGATCGAGTCGCTGACGCCTGAGCGCTTGTCGAACGTGTTGCGCCCCAAGGTCGACGCCGCGTGGAACCTGCACGAGCTGGCTGGCGACGTGTCGGCGTTCGTCGTCTACTCGTCCGGCGCGGGCATCTTCGGCTCGTCCGGCCAGGGCAACTACGCGGCGGGCAACACGTTCCTCGACGCGTTGATCGAGCACCGGCGTGCGCAGAGTCTGCCGGGCGTGTCACTGGCGTGGGGCGCGTGGGCCGGGACGGGCATGCTGTCCGGTGCCGACGCCGAACGCCTCGCGAAGTCCGGCATGCCGCCGATCACGTCCGCGGAAGGCGTGGAACTCTTCGACGCCGCACTGTCTTCGGGTGCGTCTTTGGTGCTGCCGCTGCGACTCGACCTGCCGGTGTTCCGGGCGCGAGGCGAGGTTCCGGCGGTGCTGCGGGGCCTCGTGAAGGTCCGTTCTCGTCGTGCCGCGGCTTCCAGCACGTCGTCGTCGCTGGTGCAGAAGCTGGCAGGTCGTGACGACGCCGGTCGCCTCGAGGCGTTGCTCGACCTCGTGCGCGCTGAGGTCGGCGCGGTGCTCGGCCACAGCGGCGGCGAGACGATCGACCCGTCACGCGCCTTCCAGTCGCTCGGCTTCGACTCGCTGACCGCCGTCGAGCTGCGCAAACCGGCTTGGCGAGGGTCGACCGGGCTGAGCTGCCCGCGACGCTGACGTTCGACCATCCGACGTCCGCGGTGCTGGCAGGTTTCCTGAAGGATGAGCTGTTCGGCGCCTCGGATGCTGTGGCGCAGCCGACCGCGCTCGTGTCCACTTCGGACGATCCGATCGTGATCGTCGGCATGGCCTGCCGCTATCCCGGAGGCGTGTCGTCGCCCGAGGACCTGTGGCGGTTGGTCGCCGAAGGCGTCGACGCCATCACGGAGTTCCCGGTCAACCGCGGCTGGGACATCGACGGCATCTACGACCCCGACCCCGACCACGCGGGCACCACGTACTCGATCGCGGGTGGCTTCCTGCACGAGGCGGGCGCGTTCGACCCGGCGTTCTTCGGCATGTCCCCGCGCGAGGCCCTCGCGACGGACTCACAGCAGCGACTGCTGCTGGAGACCACCTGGGAGGCGCTGGAACGTTCCGGAATCGACCCGGCTTCCTTGCGCGGCAGCGCGACCGGTGTCTTCACGGGCGTCATGTACAACGACTACGCGTCCATTTTGGATGGTGGCGAGTTCGAAGGCCATCAGGGCCAGGGCAGTGCGGGCAGCATCGCCTCGGGCCGCGTGTCCTACACGTTCGGCTTCGAGGGGCCGGCTGTCACGGTCGACACCGCTTGCTCTTCTTCTTTGGTGGCCTTGCACCTGGCTTCGCAGGCGCTGCGCTCGGGTGAGTGTTCGCTGGCCGTGGCCGGTGGTGTGACGGTGATGTCGACGCCCACCACCTACGTCGAGTTCTCCCGCCAGCGCGGCCTCTCGGTCGACGGACGATGCAAGGCGTTCTCCGACTCCGCTGATGGCACCGGCTGGGGCGAGGGTGTCGGTCTGCTGGTGCTGGAACGCCAGTCAGACGCTCTGAGTAACGGCCACACCATTCTGGCCGTGGTCCGCGGCTCGGCCGTCAACCAGGACGGTGCTTCCAACGGCCTGACCGCGCCGAACGGACCGTCGCAGCAGCGCGTGATCCGCGCGGCGCTGGCCTCGGCCGGCTTGTCGCCCGCGGACGTCGACGTCGTCGAAGCACACGGCACCGCGACGAACCTCGGTGACCCGATCGAGGCCCAGGCGCTGCTCGCGGTGTACGGGCAGGACCGCGACGAGCCGCTTTACCTGGGCTCGATCAAGTCGAACATCGGCCACACACAGGCCGCCGCGGGTGTCGCGGGCGTGATCAAGATGGTGCAGGCGCTGCACCACGGCGTGCTGCCCCAGACCCTGCACGTCAGCACCCCGACCACGCAGGTCGACTGGGAGTCCGGCGCCGTCGAGGTGCTGACGTCGCCCCGCTCCTGGCCCTCGGTCTCCCGCGCGCGTCGCGCCGGTGTCTCGTCGTTCGGAGTTTCGGGCACCAACGCCCACGTGATTCTCGAGGGTCCGGAATTGTCAGACCTGCCTGAGATGATTGGGATGGGGGGTAGCTCCCCCCAGGGGGCCAGCCAATCCGGATCGATTCCGTTGACGGTGTCGGCGAAGTCAGCGGCATCGCTGCGCGCTCAGGTCGAGCGGATCAAGGCGTTGGTGGACAGCGGTGTGTCCGCTGTGGACGTCGGGTTCTCACTGGCTACTACACGGGCGTTGTTCGAGCACCGGGCGGTTGTGCTTGACGGCGAGGTTGTCGCTGAGGGTGTGGCCGGCGGGAAGCCGTTGGCGTTCCTGTTCTCCGGGCAGGGATCGCAGCGCGTTGGGATGTCGCGTGAGCTGTACGAGGCGTTCCCGGTGTTTGCGGAGGCGTTGGACGCCGCGCTGGTCAACCTCGACCCGGCGCTGCGCGAGGTCATGTGGGGCGACGACCAGAAGACATTGAACCAGACCGGGTACGCGCAGCCGGCGATCTTCGCCGTTGAGGTGGCGCTGTACCGGTTGATCGAGTCGTTCGGGGTGCGGCCGGACCACCTGGTCGGGCATTCGATCGGTGAGATCGCGGCGGCGCACGTCGCCGGAGTGCTGAGCCTCGAAGACGCGTGTTTGTTGGTTACGGCTCGTGCGACGCTCATGCAGGCGTTGCCGGCTGGTGGCGCGATGGTGTCGGTCATCGCGTCCGAGGAAGAGGTGTTGCCGCAGCTGACCGCAGGTGTGTCGATTGCGGCGGTCAACGGTCTGCGGTCGGTGGTGATCGCCGGTGTTGAGGACGAGGTGCTGGCGGTTGCGGAGCGGTGGAAGAGCAAGCGGCTGAAGGTGTCGCATGCGTTCCACTCGCTGTTGATGGAGCCGATGCTGGATGACTTCCGTGAGGCGATCAGCGGCTTGACGTTCCACGAGCCGGTTGTCCAGATGTCAACATCCGGCGATGTCACCACCGTCGACTACTGGGTGAACCACGTTCGGGACGCGGTTCGGTTCTACGAGAACGTCACTCGACTGGGTGATGTCACGCTGCTGGAGATCGGGCCGGACGCGCAGTTGAGCGCGATGGTGGACGGCGCGACGCCGGTGTTGAGGCGCGATCGCGGTGAAGTCGCGTCAATGTTGACTGCACTCGGTCAGGTACATGTTGACGGAATCAATGTTGACTGGACGCGGCTGTACACAGGTGGACGGAAGGTTGATCTGCCCACCTATGCGTTCGAGCACCAGATGTTCTGGCCGAAGGCGGTGCGCAAGACCGGTGACGTCGGCGCGCTCGGGCTCACGCGGGTGGAACACCCGTTGCTCGGGGCTGCGGTCGATGTGGCCGGAGCGGACGGCGTTCTGTTTACGAGCCGGTTGTCGCTGAGCTCGCATCCGTGGCTCGCGGACCACACGGTGTTCGGGCAGGTGCTGCTGCCGGGAACGGCGTTCCTGGAGCTCGCGGTGCGGGCAGGCGACGAGGTCGGGCTCGACCGCGTCGACGAGCTGACGCTGGCCGCGCCGCTCGTGCTGCCCGCGAAGGGTGCCGTGCGGATTCAGGTCGCGATCGGCGTCGAGGAGAACGGGCGTCGCGCTGTCGAGGTGTTCTCGCGGCCGGACGGCGAGGACGTGACGTGGACGCGGCACGCGACCGGGTTCCTGGCCGCCGGCACCACGACCGGAGACTTTGACGCAACCGCGTGGCCACCTCCGGGCGCCGAGGCCGTTGACGTCGAGGGCGCTTACGAGCGGTTTGCGGAGAACGGGTTCGAGTACGGGCCGGTGTTCCAAGGGCTGCGGGCCGTGTGGCGCGGGGACAACGAGGTGTTCGCCGAGGTCGCGTTGCCGGAAGGCGTGGACGGTGCGGCGTTCGGGCTGCACCCGGCGCTGCTCGACGCCACGCTGCACGCGGGTGGCTTCTTCGACGGGGCCGAGGCGGGACTGCCGTTCTCCTGGGAGAGCGTGTCGCTGCACGCCACAGGCGCGGCGGCGGCCAGGGTTCGGTTGCGTCGCAACGGGGACGCGTGGGTGATCGCGGTCGTCGACACGACGGGTGCGCCGGTTGCCACGATCGGGTCGCTGGTGACGCGGGCGGTGTCCGCGCAGCAGGTGAGCACGGTGGAGCGCGACTCGCTGTTCCGGCTCGACTGGGTGCCGGTGTCGCTGCCCAATGCTGGTGCGGCGGCCGTGGTGGTGGAGGAGTTCGTTGGTGACGGGGATGTCGTCGAGCAGACGCACGCCCTTGCTGCTCGTGCGCTTGAGCTGGTGCAGCGTTGGATCGCCGAGGAGCGGGCGGAACGGCTGGTGTTCGTGACGCGCCAGGACGACCTGGCCGCGAGCGTGGTTCACGGTCTGGTCCGGGCCGCGCAGAACGAGCACCCCGGCAGGTTCACGCTCATCGACACCGATGCCGAGGTGTCCGAGCAGGTTCTCGCGATCGACGAGCCGCAGCTGCGGGTGCGCGATGGCCAGGTGTTCGCGGCACGGCTCGCACGGGCCGAGGCGGCGGAGCCCGGCGAGTTCACCGGGCCGGTGCTGATCACCGGCGGTACCGGCGGGCTGGGTCGCGTGATCGCCAAGCACCTCGTCGAACGGTACGGCGTCAAGGAACTCGTGCTGGTCAGCCGCACCGGCAAGGCGGATGTGTCCTATTTGGACGCCAAGGTCGCCGTGGTCGCGTGCGATGTCAGTGATCGCAAGGCACTGCAGAAGGTGCTGAAGAAGCACAAGGTGCGCAGCGTCGTGCACGCGGCTGGTGTGCTGGACGACGGCGTGATCGAGTCGATGACGCCGGAACGTGTGGCGAACGTGCTCAAGCCCAAGGTCGACGCCGCCTGGAACCTGCATGAGCTCACCAAGAACCTCGACAAGTTCGTCATCTTCTCCAGCGCCGCAGGAACGTTCGGTGCTGCGGGACAGGCCAACTACGCGGCGGCCAATGCGTTCCTCGACGCGCTTGCACTGCACCGCAAGGCGAATGGCCTGCCGGCCGTCTCGCTGGCGTGGGGCGCGTGGAACCAGACCGGCATGCTGTCGGAGGCCGATGCCGAACGCATGGCGCGAGGCGGAACGCCTCCTCTCTCGGTGGAGCAGGGACTCGCGCTGTTCGACGCGGCGATCGCCGGTGAGGACGCGGTGCTGCTGCCGTTGCGCCTCGACCTCGCGACGTTGCGCGACCAGGGCGAGATCCGTCCGTTGCTGCGCGGCCTGATCCGGACGCGGGCTCGGCGTGCGGCGGTTCAGGCCGACTCCGGTCTCGTGCAGCGCCTCACCGCGATGGCATCGGAAGCCCGGTTGGGCGCGCTGCTCGACCTCGTCCGCACCGAGGTCGCCGCTGTGCTGGGACACGACGGCATCGCCGCGGTCGACCCGGCCATGGCGTTCCAGGACCTCGGGTTCGACTCGCTCACCGCGGTCGACCTGCGCAACCGCCTGAGCGGTGTCACCGGTCTGCGCCTGCCGAGCACGCTGATCTTCGACTACCCGACGTCCGCGGTGCTCGCCGGATTCCTGCGGGACGAACTGTTCGGCGCGGACGAGGCGTTGCCGGCGTTGCCCGTGCTGACGTCCACTTCGGACGATCCGATCGTGATCGTCGGCATGGCCTGCCGTTACCCCGGCGGTATCGTCACGCCGGAGCAGCTGTGGGACCTCGTGGTCGACGGCCGCGATGCCATCACGGAGTTCCCGTCCAACCGCGGCTGGGACCTCGACTCGCTCTACCACCCGGACCCCGACCACGTCGGCACCTCGTACACGAAGTCCGGTGGCTTCCTCCACGACGCCGACCTGTTCGACCCCGAGTTCTTCAGAATGTCGCCACGCGAGGCCGTGTCGACCGACGCCCAGCAGCGTCTCCTGCTGGAGGCGTCGTGGGAGGCGTTGGAACGCGCGGGCATCGACCCCGTCGCACTGAAGGGCAGTCCCACCGGTGTGTTCGCCGGCGTCATGTACAACGACTACTCGCTGCTGCTCGAAGGCGACTCCGAGGGCTACCAGACGACCGGCGGCTCGCCTTCGGTCGTGTCCGGCCGTGTTTCCTACACGTTCGGGTTCGAGGGTCCCGCGGTCACTCTCGACACGGCGTGCTCGTCGTCGTTGGTCGCCATGCACTGGGCGATGCAAGCCCTCCGTGCCGGTGAATGCTCCTTGGCGCTTGCAGGTGGTGTCACTGTTCTGGCCTCGCCGGGCGCGTTCATCGGGTTCTCGCGGCAACGCGGACTCTCGCCGGACGGCCGTTGCAAGGCGTTCGCCGACTCCGCTGACGGTGTCGGCTGGTCCGAGGGCGTCGGTGTGGTCGTGTTGGAGCGTCTGTCTGACGCTCAGCGCAACGGCCACCACGTTTTGGCGGTCGTGCGTGGTTCGGCAGTCAATCAGGACGGAGCGTCGAACGGACTCACCGCGCCAAACGGTCCCTCGCAGCAGCGAGTGATCCGCCAGGCGCTGGCCTCCGCAGGTCTGTCCACTACGGACGTCGATGTCGTCGAAGCGCACGGCACCGGCACCACTCTGGGCGACCCGATCGAGGCGCAGGCGCTTCTGGCCACCTACGGTCAGGACCGCTCCGAACCGCTCCTGCTCGGCTCGATCAAGTCCAACATCGGCCACACCCAGGCCGCCGCCGGTGTCGCCGGCGTGATCAAGATGGTGCAGGCCCTGCGCCACGGTCTTGTGCCCCAGACGCTGCACGTCACCGAGCCGTCGTCCCACGTGGACTGGGAGGCGGGCGCGGTCCGGTTGCTCACGGGCAACGCCAAGTGGCCCGCCGTCTCCCGTGCCCGCCGCGCCGCCGTCTCGTCGTTCGGCGTCTCGGGCACCAATGCCCACGTGATCCTTGAGGCTCCGGAATTGTCAGACCTGCCTGAGATGATTGGGATGGGGACCTCGGTCTCCCCTGGAGGGGGGCCAAACAGGATCGATGCAGACGGGATCGATGCAGCGGGATCGATCCGGGCTGGTGGCGTGCCACTGGTGGTGTCGGCCAAGTCGCGGGCGTCGTTGCGGGCTCAGGTGGAGCAGATCAACGCGCTGGTGGAGAGCGGCGTGCCGGCGGTGGACGTCGGGTTCTCGTTGGCGACCACGCGCGCGTTGTTCGACCACAGGGCGGTGGTGTGGAACGGCGTTGAGCTGGCCAGTGGTGTGGTGCGGAACCGGCCGCTCGCCATCGTGTTCTCCGGGCAGGGATCGCAGCGCGTTGGGATGGCGCGTGAGCTGTACGAGGCGTTCCCGGTGTTTGCGGAGGCGTTGGACGCTGCGCTGGTCAACCTTGATCCGGCGCTGCGTGAGGTCATGTGGGGTGATGACCAGGAGACGTTGAACCAGACCGGGTATGCGCAGCCGGCGATCTTCGCGGTTGAGGTGGCGCTGTACCGGTTGCTGGAGTCGTTCGGTGTGCGGCCGGTGCAGCTTGCCGGGCATTCGATCGGTGAGGTCGCGGCGGCGCACGTGGCGGGCGTGTTGAGCCTTGAGGACGCGTGTTTGTTGGTGACGGCTCGTGCGGCGCTCATGCAGGCGCTGCCGACCGGTGGCGCGATGGTGTCTGTTGTCGCTTCCGAAGAAGAGGTGCTGCCGCATCTGACGGATGGCGTGTCGATTGCGGCGGTCAATGGGCCGCGGTCGGTGGTGATCGCTGGCGTTGAGGACGAGGTGTTGGCGGTTGCGGAGCGGTGGAAGAGCAAGCGGCTGAACGTCAGTCACGCGTTCCACTCGCCGTTGATGGAGCCGATGCTGGAT
>NZ_VSRL01000191.1 GCF_012184385.1 Lentzea indica | reverse complement strand
CCTCACCGAGCGGTTCGGCGGCGGCGGTCAGCATCAGCAGACGCGTGTCGGCGGGCAGCGGTTCGATCTGGCGGACGAAGCTCTGCTCGATGCGGCTGGTCAGCGGCCCGGCGTCCAACCCGTCGGCCAGCTCGGCAGTCGTCCACGCGCGCGGCAGTTCCAGCAACGCGAGCGGGTTGCCGCGAGCCTCGGCCATGATCCGGTCGCGCACCCGGCCGTCCACCGGCCCCTTGATCACCGACTCCAGCAACGCGCGGGCGTCGGAGTCGTCCAGGCCGCGCACGAACAGCTCTGGCAGCCCGTCGAGGTGGTCGTTGCCCTCGCGCAGCACGAAGACCAGCGCGATCCGTTCCGCGAGCAGCCTGCGGGCGACGAACCCGAGCACCGCAGACGACATCGAGTCGAGCCACTGCGCGTCGTCGACCAGGCACACGAGTGGCTGCTCGTCGGCGACCTCGGCGAGCAGCGTCAGCACCGCCAGGCCCACCATGAACCGCGTCGGCCGAGGTCCGGAGGCCATCCCGAACGCGGTGCCGAGCGCCTCGCGCTGCGGTGCGGGCAGCCGGTCCAGCCGGTCGAGGAACGGCGCGCACAGCTGGTGCAGCCCCGCGTACGGGAACGCGCTCTCGGACTCCACGCCCGCGGCCCGCGCGACCCGGAAGCCGGAGGCGCGCGACGACACGTGGTCGAGCAGCGCTGTCTTGCCGATCCCGGCCTCGCCGCGCAGGACCAGCACCTGGCCACTGCCCGTCTTCGCCTGCGTGAGCAGACGGTCCAGCGTCTCGCCCTCGGTGCGTCTGCCCAGGAGATCGTCCGACACGGGCACGAGCCTACGTGCCAGGGAGTGACCAGGGTGTTCCACGGGTTCGAGCGACCCACTGGTGGGACGACTCTTGCGGTACACGAACAGAAGGAGTTGAACCCCGATGGACTACAAGTTCGAGGTGGCCGTCATCCCGGTCAGCGACATCGACAGGGCGATCCACTTCTACAAGACGCTGGGCTGGCGCTTCGACGCCGAGTTCGCCGACGACGAGGGCTACCGCCTCGTGCAGCTCACCCCGCCCGGCTCACCCGCGTCGATCATCTTCGGCAGCGGCGTGACGAACGCGGCGCCAGGCAGCGCGGAGGGCCTGCACCTGATCGTCGACGACGTCGTGGCCGCCCGCGAGGACCTGGTCAGCCGGGGCGTCGAGGTCAGCGAGGTCTTCCACGACAAGACCGGCGTCTTCCACCACGCGGGCACGGTCTCCAGGGTCGACGGCCCCGCCCCGGACCGCTCCAGCTACGGGTCGTTCGCCTCGTTCAGCGACCCCGACGGCAACGGCTGGGTGCTCCAGGAAGTCACCACGCGCCTTCCTGGACGTGTGTGATGAGTGACCAGACTTCTTCTGGGCACACTTCTTCTGGGCACACTTCTTCTGGGCACTACGACGTCATCGTCATCGGCGGCGGATCGCCCGGCGAGCACTTCGCCGCCGCCGCCGCCGAGGGCGGGCTGCGAGTGGCGCTGGTCGAGCGCGAACTGCTCGGCGGCGAGTGCTCCTTCTACGCCTGCATCCCGTCCAAGACGCTGCTGCGTGCCGGTGACGCCGTCGCAGCCGCTCGCGAAGTCCCCGGTGCGCGTGAGGCGATCACCGGCGAGGTCGACGCCAAGGCCGCACTGGAGTGGCGCGACTTCATGGTCTCTTCTTACGACGACGCGGGCGGCGAGAAGTGGGCCCGTGACACTGGCATCGACGTGCTGCGCGGTGACGGACGCATCGCCGGCCGGAAGACCGTCGCGGTGGGCGAGGAGACCTACACGGCCGACCACATCGTGATCGCCACGGGCTCGTCCGCGTTCATCCCGCCGATCCCTGGACTGCGCGAGCTGGACGTGTGGACGAACCGCGAGGCCACCGGCGTGAAGGAGATCCCGGGAAGGCTGCTGATCCTCGGCGGAGGACCGGCCGGCGTCGAGATGGCCCAGGCGTTCACCCGCCTCGGCGCCTCGGTCGCACTGATCGACGGCGCGGATCACCTGCTGCCCCGCGAACCCGAGGCGGTCGGCCGCGCGCTCGGTGAGGCGCTGACCGCGGACGGCGTCGAGCTCCACCTCGGGGCGCACGCCACCGCGGCCTCGAAGGACGGTGACGAGTACGTGCTCGACCTCCCGGACGGCACGCGGCTGCGCGGCGACAAGCTCCTCGTCGCCACCGGCAGGCGTCCGCGGGTCGAGGGCATCGGGCTCGAAACCGTTGGCGTCGAACCGAATCCGCACGGCCTGGTCACCGACGAGCGGATGAACGTGGCCGACGGCATCTGGGCGGTCGGCGACGTCACGGGCCAGTGGAACCTGACCCACGTCGGCAAGTACCAGGGCCGCGTCGCCGCCGCGAACATCCTCGGCAACGACGCCAAGGTCAACTACGACGCCGTGCCACGGGTCGTGTTCACCGACCCGCAGGTCGCCGCAGTCGGTGCGGCAGAAGGAAAGTACACCGCAACAGTCCACCTGTCCGGCGTCGCGCGCACGGCCACCTACACCCGTGAGTACGACACGCGACCCGGCTTCCTGACCCTCGTGTCCGACGGCGAAGTCCTCACCGGCGCCTACGCCATCGGTCCCGAGGCGGGCGAGTGGCTTCAGCAGGCCACCGTCGCGATCCGCGCGAAGGTCCCGCTGTCCGTGCTGCTCGACGTCATCCAGCCGTTCCCCACCTTTTCCGAGGCCTTCCTCAACGGCCTCCGCGACCTCGCAAAGGAAGTGGCGAAGTGAAGACGCTTGAAGAGATCGACATGAAGCTCGAAGTGACGGTCATCCCGGTCACCGACGTGGAGCGCGCCAAGGAGTTCTACAGCCGGCTCGGCTGGCGCCTGGACGTGACCCCGCCGTGGGTCGTGCAGTTCACCCCGTACGGCTCCAACACGTCCATCCACTTCGGTGAGGGCGTCACGACCGCCGAACCCGGTTCGGGACGGCACTTCCTGATCGTCTCGGACATCGTCGAGACGCACGAGGCCCTGCTCGCCGCGGGCATCAAGGTCGGCCCGATCTTCCACGGTGGCCCGGACGGCCCTGTCGAGGGCGCCGACCCCGAGCGCCGCAGCTACTTCTCGCGCGCCGAGTTCGCCGACCCGGACGGCAACACGTGGATCCTGCAGGAGGTCACGACCCGCCTGCCTGGCCGCGTCGACGCTGACGACACGTCCTACGCGTCGATCTCCGACCTGGCTTCGGCGCTGCGCAGGGCAGCGCTGGCGCACGGCGAGCACGAGAAGCGCAACGGTGGCGAGTTCGACGAGAACTGGCCGGACTGGTACGCCGAGTACATGGTCAAGGAGCAGTCGGGCGGGCAGCTTCCCCTGTGACGGTCCCTAGGGGTCGTCCCTGATGTGGGAAACCTTTGGCGCCGCTTACCTTTCTCGGCAAGCGAGGGAGGCCGCGATGAAGGCGATCGTGCAGGACAGATACGGCTCGGCGGATGTGCTCGAGCTCCGAGAGGTCGAACGGCCCGTGCCCGCAACCGGCGAAGTGCTGGTGCGGGTGCGGGCCTCGTCGGTGAACGCCGCCGACTGGCACATCATGCGGGGCGACCCGTACTTCGCCCGGCTGTTCCTCGGGCTGCGCGGGCCGAAGACCAGGATCCGTGGCCTCGACTTCGCGGGCGTGGTCGAGGCGACCGGGCCTGGCGTGAACGGGATGGTGCAGGTCGGTGACGAGGTGTTCGGCGAGGTCGAGGGGGCCTTCGCCGAGTACGTCCGTGTGCCGGCGCATCTGGTCGAGCACAAGCCGGCGAACCTGACGTTCGAGCAGACGGCGACGCTGCCGCTGGCGGGCAACACCGCGTGGATGGGGCTGCGCGAACTGCAGGCCGGGCAGAAGGTGCTGATCAACGGTGCGTCCGGGGGCGTTGGGCTGATGGCGGTGCAGATCGCCAAGGCGCGCAAGGCGGTCGTGACCGGTGTCTGCAGCACGCGGAACGTCGAGCAGGTCCGTTCGGCCGGGGCGGACCACGTGATCGACTACACGTCCGAGGACTTCGCCAGCGGTGGCGAACGCTACGACCTGATCTTCGACCTCGTGGGCAACCGGTCGATGGGCGAGTTGCGGGGTGCGCTCACCCCGGACGGGACGCTCGTGCTGTCCGGCGGAGGCAGCTTCACCGGCGGGGTGCTGTTCGGCCCGTACCGGTTGATCATCCAGGGCAAGGTGCTCGGACCGTTCGCCCGGCAGCGGCTCGTGGCGCTGGAAGCCAAGCCCAGCAAGGAGAACCTGGCCGCGCTGCGCGAGCTCGCCGAGTCGGGGCAGCTGGTGCCGGTGATCGAGCGGACCTACCCCCTGACCGACGCGCCCGACGCGATCCGCCACGTCGAGCGGGAGCACGCGCGGGCGAAGGTGGTCGTCACGGCCTGATCGGAAATTCCCTCGCTTTCGGCCGGTGGTGAGACGACGATCCCGCCCATGGTCGAGGTTCGTGTCTCCGCTGGAACCGTTCGAGGCGCTTCGGAATCGGGTGTGGGGGTCTTTCGCGGCATCCCGTTCGCCGCGCCCCCGGTCGGCGCCCTGCGTTTCGCCGCACCACAACCGGCTCCGGCGTGGGAGGGGGTGCGGGAGGCGTTGGCGTTCGGCCCGCCACCACCGCAGGCCGGGGTGTTCGGCATGGACGGCATGGGCGTGGCCGGTGACGACTGGCTGACCGCGAACGTCTGGTCGCCCGACGTGTCCGGTGACCTGCCGGTCATGGTCTGGATCCAGGGCGGCGCCTACACGATCGGCATGTCCGGCCTGCCCGAGTACGACGGCACGCGGCTGGCGCTGGACGGCGTCGTCGTGGTCACGTTCAACTACCGCGTGGGCATCGAGGGCTTCGCGGCCATCGAGGGCGCCCCGGCGAACCGCGGCCTGCTGGACCAGGTCGCGGCGCTGGAATGGGTGCGCGACAACATCCGCGCGTTCGGCGGCGACCCTGCCCGCGTGACGGTCTTCGGTCAATCGGCTGGCGGTGGCTCGGTGGCCGCGTTGCTCGCCATGCCCCGTGCGGCCGGGTTGTTCCACCGCGCGATCGCGAGCAGCGTGCCTGGCACGTTCTTCACCCCGGAGCTGGCCGCCGACATCGCCGCGGTGTGCGCCGCCGAACTGGGTCTGCGCCCCACGGTCGCCGATCTGTCCACTGTGGATCCGGAGTTGCTGCCGATCGCGGGCGACGAGGTCATGGCCAAGATCGCGCAGTTCACCGGTCGCTGGGGACAGGCAGCGCACAAGGTGATCCCGTTCGCGCCGGTGGTCGACGGCGAGGTTCTGCCGGTGGCGCCGTGGGAGGCGCTGGCCAACGGCGCGGCACGGGACGTCGAGCTGATCGCCGGGCACACGCGCGACGAGCAACGGTTGCTCACCGCGCTGGAAGGCCTGCTCGGCTCGGTGACCGCGGAGCAGGCCGCGACGGCGGTGGAGGTGTTCGCTCCCGGCCTGGAGTATCCGGAATTGGCACCGGAGGAGCTGTTCGAACTGGTCTGCTCGGACTGGCTGTTCCGGATGCCGTCGCTGCACCTCGCGGAGGCGCACGTCGCCGGCGGCGGTCGCGCTCACGTCTACGAGGTGACCTGGGAGCCGCCCGACCGGCTCGGGGCCTGTCACGGGCTGGACGTTCCGCTGGTCTTCGGCAACCCGGGGTGCGGTCAGACCGCCGCGGTGCTGGGCGACATCACCGCGGCGACGGAGGAGCTGTCCGCGCGGATGCGGACGGCGTGGTCGTCGTTCGCGATCCACGGCGACCCCGGCTGGCCCACCTACACCCCGGCTGAACGGCTGACGCGGGTCTTCGACGATCCGTCGACCGTCGTGGCCTACCCGGAGGAGGTGTCGCGGCGGATCTGGGACGGCTACCGCTTCGGGCCACTGCCGCTGCTGGAATAACTCCTTCCGGAGGACGTTGTACGCGTCCGTAAGGAGGTTCGATGACGGACAACTTCAACGCCTACCAGCCGAACGGCGAGGTGGCGGTGGACCGCTGGCTGACCGCGACGCGCCTCTTCGACTTCGGTCACGTGGAGACCGCGGCCGAGAAGTGGGAGCGGGCACAGCTGCTGTTCGACACCAAGGACTACACGAGGGCCGCGCAGCTGCTGGCCGAGGTCGCCGAGGAAGTGCCGTTCCAGACAGACCTCCGTCTGCTGCTGGCCCGCGCCTACTACCACTCGGCCCAGCTGGGCAAGGCCGAGGCGCAGCTCCGCGTCGTCGTGGACCGCGACCCTGTCGAGCACTACGCCCACCTGCTGCTCGGGCGCACGCTGGAGCGGCAGGGACGGCCGGAGGAGGCGCGCCCTGGCTCCGGCTCGCCGCTGCTTTCGGCGGACAGCTAGCCGACGTCTAGCTTGGCGAAGGCGCGCAACAGGCCCGGCGCAACGCGGCCGGCCAGCCGTGCCGCCTTCGCCTCTGCCGTCACCGGCACCACCGGGCGGTTGCGGCGCACCGCGCGGACGATCTCGGCGGCCACGCCTTCCGGGCCGAAGCCGCGCCTGGCGTAGAGGCGGGACGCGCGGTCCTGCTTGCGGCGTTCCTCGTCGGCGCTGACGCCGGAGAACGTCGTGGTCGCGGTGATGTTCGTGTTCACCAGCCCCGGACAGATCGTGCTGACGCCGATGGCGTGCGGTGCGAGCTCGGCCCGCAGGCAGTCGGAGAGCATGAACACCGCCGCCTTGCTGGTGGCGTACGCGGAGAGGATCTTCGACGGCAGATAGGCCGCCGCCGAGGACAGGTTCACGATGTGGCCGCCCTCTCCGCGTTCGACCATCAGCTCACCGAACGCCCGGCAGCCGTGCACGACGCCCCACAGGTTGACGTCCAGCACCCGTTGCCACTGCTCGGTGGACGTCGACAGGAACGATCCGGAGTGGCCGATGCCGGCGTTGTTGACGACGACATCGGGCACGCCGTGTTCGCGGGCGACCTGGCGTGCCCAGGCCCGCACGGCTTCCTCGGAGCGCACGTCGACCTCGTAGGCGTGACCGCCGACCATGTCCGCGGTCTCCTTGGCCGCGGCGAAGTCCACATCGGACACCACGACCTTCGCGCCCGCCTTGGCGAACGCCACCGCGGTCGCCCTGCCGATGCCGCTGCCACCACCGGTGATCACGACCAGCTCGCGCGGGGGAGCGGAGTCCGCGACGAACTCGCTGATCATCCGGGCGAGCGGCTCCGGGTGGCTGAGCGGCGCCCAGTGCCCTGCCACGATCCTGCGCCGCCGCAACGACGGCACCCAGCGTTCGAGGTCGAGCGGCTCGGTGCGGATGTAGCGGTCGCGGGTCGGCTGGATCACCTGCACCGGTATGGGCGCGAGGCGGTGCCGTGGCGACCGCATGACCTGGCGGATGTTGGCCCGGTACAACGAGATTCCGCGCGCCGCGTCGGATGCGATCGTGCTCGCCGGCGTGGCGCGGACGCCCTCCAGCCGCCGCAGCACGTCTCCCCAGCGGCGGGCGAGGTAGAGGCGCCAGAACAGTGGAGCGATCACCGGCAGGTAGAACGCGCCGATGTACCAGGACCGGAAGAACTGCCGGAGGTGGGCGATCGACATGCCCTTCCGCGACCAGTGGCCCAGGTGGTCGAGGCACGGCCCGGAGATCGAGGTGAACGTCGCGATCCGCGCACCGGGCGTCGTCACGGCCTCCCACGACTGGATCGAGCCCCAGTCGTGGCCGACCACGTGGACCGGCTCGTCCGGGCTGACCTCGTCGATCACCGCGAACAGGTCGTTCGACAGATGTTCGAGCCGATAACCGTCCTCTGTGGACGGCGCAGTCGACTCGCCGGCGCCGCGCACGTCGTAGGTTACAACTCGGAAGTCCTTTTCCAGGATCGCCGCCACACGGTCCCAGACGGCGTGCGTGTCGGGATACCCGTGCACCAGAACCACGGTCGGCCCGGACGTGCCGCGCACCTGCACGGCGAGTTCGACGTCCCCGGATCGCACCTTCACAGTTCCTCCAAGACGAGCCGGTCACCGGTGGGCCTGTCCACGCAGATCCGCACGCCGCCGACCTCGCACGTGCCGCAGAACCCCTGCCGGCACGAGTAGGCGACCGACGGCCGGAAGTCCCTGATCACGTCCAGCGCCGACCTGTCGGCTGGCACGTCGAGGGATACCCCGCTGCGGCGCAGTTCGACCGTGAACGGGCGGCCGCCGGCGATCGGCGGCGGGCTGAAGCGTTCGAAGTGCAGCCAGCGCGACGAGAACTCGGCCCGCACCTGGTCGAGCATCGACGCCGGGCCGCAGCAGTAGACAGCGCCATTCGGAACGGCGTCGTTGAGCAACGACCCGCCACGGCCGATCCGCACGTCGACGTGGCCGACCGGTAGTTCGTCCAGGAACGGCATCGCGGCCATGGACCGCCCGCAGTACACGAGCCGCCAGTCCAGGCCTCGCTCGGCCGCCGCGTGCACCATCGGCAGGATCGGCGTGATCCCGATGCCGCCCGCCACGAACACGACGGGCCCGATCCCGGCGAACGGGAACGCGTTGCGCGGCCCACGAACCTGGATCCGGTCGCCCACCCGCAACGCCTGCACCTCGCGCGAACCGGCGCCGACCTCGCGCACCGCGATCCGGTACGTGGAGTCGGCGGTGTCGCCGCACAGCGAGTACTGGCGGCGCAGCCCGGACGGCAGGTGCAGATCGACGTGACAGCCGGGCTGCCAGGCGGGCAGTGCCGGACCTCCGAAACGGAGGCTCACCACCCCGTCCGCGACTTCCCTTCGCTCGATCACGGTGAGCCACAAGGCGTCCCGCGCGACGCCAGGACGCGCCCGGCCACCGAACCGGGTGACCGCGGCGTCGTAGAGGGTGCCGAACCGGGTCAGACCGCGCAGCATCAGTGCGCCTCCCGTGCCGCAGGGGAGGACGCCAGGTAGGCGATGGCCTGCGCCGTCGACCCCTCCTGCTTCGGGTGGTAGGCCGGGTGGAAGTACCGCAGGAACGCGCGGAAGATCACCGGCAGCTTCGGCAGCAACCCGCGCCGCCCCGCCCGCGCGGCCTCGCGCCAGGTCAGCCGCGCCGACGTGGTCTTGTCCGCCTTCACCATGAACCGTGCGCCACGCACCCACAGCCAGAACAGGACCGGCGCCACGAGCAGCATCGCTCGTGCGCGGCGCACGTACCGGCGGTCGAGGTGGCACATCAGGTCGTACGCGACGCTGCGGTGCTCGACCTCCTCGGCCGCGTGCCAGCGCAGCAGGTCCAGCATCACCGGGTGGATGCCCGCCCGGTCGAGCGCGTCGGCGTTCAGCATCCAGTCGCCCAGGTACGCGGTGAAGTGCTCGACGGCGGCGACGATCGCGACCCGCTCGATCAGCTGCTCGCGTGCCTGTTCCTCGCTGAGTCCCGCCCTGAGCCCGAGGATCCGGCGGAACACGTGCTCCATCTGCCGTGTGAACGGCCGCGGGTCCAGGCCGTTGGCGAGCAGGTGGTCGAGCACCTCGCTGTGCGCCTCGGCGTGCATGGCCTCCTGCCCGATGAACCCAAGCACGTCCTCGCGCAACGTGTCGTCCCTGATCAGCGGCACCGCCTGCTGGAACGTCCGCACGAACCACCGTTCGCCCTCCGGCAACAGGAGGTGCAGGACGTTCATGACGTGCGTGGTCACCGGCTCGTCGGGGACCCAGTGCATCGGCAGGGTCGACCAGTCGAACTGCACGTCACGCGGCTGCAGAACGAGGTTGTCCGGCTCCATCGCGTACCTCCGCCAATTACTACGCCAGCGTAGCTTTGTGAAAGCTACGCCACCGTAGCAATATGGACCCGTGAGCACAACGCGCCGCAAGTACGCCCGCCGCCTGCCGCCCGAGCAGCGCCGCGAGCAGCTGCTGGACGCCGCCCTGACCCTGATCCCGGCCGGCTTCGACACCGTGACCATGGAGTCCGTCGCCAAAGAAGCCCAGGTCACCAAGCCCGTGCTCTACGACCTCTTCGCCAACCGCGGCGAGCTCATCGGCGCCCTGCTCGAACGCGAGGCCGCCCGCGCCACCGAACAGGTCCTCGCCGCATTGCCCACCGACTTCGCCACCCGTTCCCCCGACGACGCCTTCGCCGACGCCGTCCGCGTCTTCGTGAACGCCGTCGTCGAGGCCCCCGACCGGTGGCGGCTCGTGCTCCTGCCGCCTGAAGGCACGCCACACGAGTTCCGCGCGCAGGTCGAACTGGTGCGCGCGGGCGTCCTCGCCCAGATCGAGGACCTCGCCGCACTCGGCGTGAAGGAATTGGGCGGCCTCGACGACCTGGACTCCGAGTTGCTGGGCCACGCGATGCTCGCCCTCGGGGAGATGTCCGGCCGTCTCGTGCTTACCGACCCCGAGAAGTTCACACCCGACCGGCTGGTGGCCTTCGTGACCCGGATCGCCCACGGCCTGCGCTGAGCACCCCGCGCATGTAGAGCAACGCCTCGCGGTCGCCCATGCCCGGCGCCGTCGTGGTGAGTCCGATGACGAGTTTCTGTGCCGCCATCGCCCCGAAATCGTTGGCGTGCTTCAGATAGCCGAGCACCGTGGCCGCTTCTTCGCGCAGGCTCGCCTTGGTGATCGCGATGAACTCGAGCGCCACAATGCTCGCCGCCACCACGTTGCCGGTCTCCAGCAACTCGTCGATGTGCGCTTCGAGGAGCTCGAACGCCTTGTCGCGGTCCCCTTGCCGAAACGCTCGACGCGCCTCGGTGGTCTTGTTGGCCGACAACGTGCCCGGCGGCAGCGCGACGTCCGCAGCCTCGTCGAAGAACGGGTCGGGGACGCGGCCCTGGAACATCGCCGAGTAACCGAGCGTCTGCAGAGCCCAGTGCAGCAGGGTCGGCGGGCCTTGTTCCCGATACCGGTCCGCAAGCCGCGCGACCTTGGTGTCGACGTGCTCGAACTGCCCGACGCCGAGGAGGGTGCCCGATGGCATCAACTCCAGGAACGCCCTGAGCTGCGGATCGTCCACCGACGACACAGCCTCGGGCAGACTCTGCGCGAGCTTCAGGCCGTCGCCGGACGCGTAGGCGCGTGCGTATCGGCTGAGCGGGTGGTCCGGCGTGTCCGGCAGTCCGGCTGGGCTGGAGCTCTGGGTGTTTCGCTCGGCCACCCAGACCAGCCAGAACGCGCCCAGGCCCGCCTCGGCACCGCCCAAACTGTCAGACCCACTTGCTAGTGTTGATTTTGGGGGAACCCCGGCGCGTACGTGTGTGTGGTGCGATGCCATAGCGGCGAGGAGCTGCTCGGCCCAGTCACCGATCTCCCGCCGCCCGCGCAGCGGAAGCTCCGTCACAACAGGCCTGATGAGCGCATCCGCCAGTCGAACGTCCCCGGACTCGAGCGCCCACGTCACCGCCGCCCGCAGGTTCGGCCACAGCTCGGCAAGCCGCCCCACACCCTCGACCTCGGCAGGCCCGCCGAGCAGACCACCAATGAGCGCAACCTGCCGCACACACCACGAAGCGTGCGACGACAACGCCGCTGCACGATCACGCAGCAGCTCCGAAGCGAACTGCCGCAACGGTTCCAACAGCCGGAACCGCCGCCCGAACGGTCCATCGTGGACTGCCACCGTCGACCGCTCGACCAGATCGCCGAGCAGATGGTCGTCAGCCACCGCATCGAGGTCGAACGGCGCCGCGAACACCGAAAGCCGGCAGAACAGCTCCTGTTCAGGAGCGGACAACAGGTCGTAGGACCACTGAATCGCCGAACGCACCGTCCGATGCCGCGCGGAACCGGTCCGCCGGACCCCGATGTCGAGCCGAGTCAGCAGCTCGGCAGGCCGATGGCTCCGAACCCGCGCGGCCGCCAGCTCGATCACCAGCGGAATCCCGTCAAGCCGCCGACAGAGCTCAATGACAGAGGCGTCGCCGGAGTACGCAGGGTCGGCCGCGCGCGCACGGACGTCAAATAACTCAACACTCGCGGCATCGTCCAACGGCTCGACAACAACAACCTGCTCGTCGGCCACGGAAAGCCGCTCCCGTGACGTGGCAAGAACCTGCACCGACGAACACACCGCGGAAGCGAAAGCCGCCGCCCCGTCCAGCACGTGCTCGCAGTTGTCCAGCACCAGCAACGAGGGCCGAGCCGCAACAACCGCCTGAGCCACCGTCACGCCGGGCCGTTCCACGATCCCCAACGCGTCGGCAACGGCCCGCGGCACGTCAGCCGGCAAGGTGATCTCCGCCAGAGACACGAACGCCCCGTCGAAAGCTGAAGCCAGCCGCGTCTTGCCGATTCCGCCCGGCCCCACCAAAGTCACCACCGGCGACAGCCGCAAAGCCTCCCGAACGGCGGCAAGATCAGCATCGCGGCCGATCAGCACCGGCGCCGGAACCTCCGCGTGCGCGAGCACCTGCTGCTCCGCCACCCGCAACGCAGGTCCGGGCTCGACCCCGAGCTCGTCGACAAGGTGCTGCCGAACCCGTTGGTACACCGCGAGAGCGTCGGCTTGCCGACCGGTCCGATAGAGCGCCGTCATCAGCAGCGCCGCCAGCCCCTCACGAGTGGGATGGTCCGACACGAACGATGACAGCTCACCAACAACAGAGCGCGGATCCGCCGAGACTCGACGCGAGAAGTCCATCTCGACCGCGCCCAGCCACTCCTCGGTGAGCCCGGCGACCGCCGAGTCCAGTCCGGGCGCCTCCAACCCCGCCAGCGGCACGCCGCCCCACGACGCAACGGCCGCCGCCGTGTCCCCGAGACGGACACACCGCCGGAAGTGCTCCACATCCGTGTGCACATCGAGCCGATAGGCGGCACCAACCCGTGCGATCGCGTCAGCCCCGAGAGACTTCCGCAGCTGCGCCACATGCCACTGCAGAGCTTTGGATGCGGAGTTGGGCGGGGCGTCACCCCACACGAGGTCGATCAGCCGCGACACCGGCAACGGCGTCCCCTGCGAGAGCGCCAGCGCCGCCAGCACCGCCTGCGACCTGGGCGAACCGATGTCGATCGGCTCGCCGTCGTCGGTGGTGGCGCGGACACCACCGAGCAAACCGACCCGCACCGCCGAATTCTCACACACCGAACGCACACCAGCCGCACACCGAGACCAGCCACCCTCTGCGCCATGACAGCACGTGTTGTTGGTTCCCTCTTCATCACCGCAACGGCCGCAGGAGTGGTCAGCGCAGCCACACAAGGCACGACCAGAGGACTGATGGTGTTCCTCATGGCGGTGGCCATCGCGTTCATCGCACCGACGCTGTTCCCGATCCTCAAACAACACGGCGAGGGCCTCGCGATGGGGTACGTCGTCGCCAGGACACTCGAAGTCGTCTTCCTGATGTCGGCGGTGGCACCGTTGGCGAACCTGCAGATCGACGAGCTGTGGGGCCACACCAGCGCGATCTACTTCTGTGTCAGCGTCGTGCTGCTGAACAGCCTGTTGTTCCGGTCGAAGCTGGTGCCGCGGTGGATCTCCGTATGGGCGCTCATCGCCGTGGTGCCGTATCTGGCCGGTGCGGTGCTCGTGCTGCTCGACGTGCTCTCACAAACGCAGGCGGGCGCGCTGTTCGTGCCGTTGGCGATCAATGAGATGGTGCTCGCGGTCTGGCTGCTGGCGAAGGGGATCAGAACCTCGTCCGGACGTGCGTGAGCAACGCCAGCCCGGTCGGCTCATGTCCGATCGAGACGTCGCATCCCGGCAGCAAAGCGCGGACGGCGGCCTCGTCGCGTTCGATCACCGACCAGTCCATCAGGTACTCGAGCGACCACCGGAACGGGTTACCGGTCGTGATGCTGGTGAAGTAGAACGTGCCGCCGGGACGGCAGAGCCTGGTCAGCACGGCCTCGGTCAGCCGCACGGCCGCGCGGTCGTTGAGATAGTCGTAGAGACCGTTGGTGAGCACGAGGTCGAACGGCCCGAGCTCGGCGAGCTTGCCCAAAGCGCGGAAGACGTTGCCGGGCACCACGGTGGTGAAGTCGTTGAGCAGCCCGAGCCGCTTCTGGGCCAGCGTCAGCGCGTCGGGGTCGACGTCGGTGAGCACGAACCTGTCGCCGGGCCGCACGATGCCGGGCGGGATGAGCCGCAGGTCCGGCGCGGCACCGGAGGCGATCAGCAGCACCGAACGCGGACCGTTGCGCGGCGCGGTGAGCGTGTCGCTGATCAGCCTGGCCTGGTGCATCACCCTGTTGCGCAGCTGCTGGGTGATCGCCGAGCTCTGCAGGTTCGCTTCGACGTGCCAGCCGAGCGTGCCCGGCGGCGAGTCGATGGCCTGGGCCATCACGTGCTCGACCAGCTCGAAGTCGCTGGGATAGCCGCGAGCCCATTCCTGTTCGTCGCGCGTGAAGGGAGAACGCCCGCACGCCGCCCGTGCCGGGTGGACGATCGCGGCGATGTCCTCGTCCGGCACGCCCGCGAGCACGGCGGAACCGATCTGCGCGCCGAGGGTGCGGAAGCGGCCGCCGACCAGCATGTGCGCCGACGGATCGGTGAGGTTGAACTCCTTCTCACCACGCAGGAAGCCCTCGACGGCGTCGTTGAGCCGGTGCAGGGCGTCGGTGCTTTGCGGGAGCACGGTCATCGGACACTTCCTCGCTGCGGCAACGGTTCCAGAGCTTGTCAGGCGGGGCCGCCGCTAGACAGAGGCTTTCGGGTAATACGGGGAAAACCCTGCCCCGGTTCGAGGGATGGCCTCGTGGTCAGGACAGCCGTGAACGCGAACGCTGGAAGCCACTCGGAAGGAGATCGAAGATGATGGAGTGGCTGAACGAGCTCGCCGCGTGGGCGTGGGCACGGCACCACAACGAGCTCAGCTGGTACATCCGGCCGTTGTTCCTGCTGCCGTTCGCTTACTTCAGCTACCGGCGCAGCGGGTGGGGCATCGCGCTCACCCTGGTCGCACTGGCGACGAGCATGGCGTGGTTCCCGGCGCCGGAGCACCCGACCGCGGGCGCGATCGAGATGCTCGCCGCCGAACGCGAGTACCTGCTGGGGGAGTGGACGCCCGCGAAGATCGCGGTCGCTCTCCTCGTCCCGCTGATGCTCGGTGGCCTGGCCACGGCGTTGTGGCGGCGTTCGCTGGTCTGGGCGCTGGTCGCGATCAACGGCGGTGGCCTGTTCAAGATCACGTGGTCGTTCGTGGTGAGCGACACCGCGGGCGCGATGCAGCTCCTGTACCCCGCGGCCGCCGGACTCGTGGTGGTGAACGCGGTCGTGTTGTTCATGTGGCGGCGCAGGCGGGTCGCGCACGTGGTTCCATCGGCGCATGCGGGTAGTACTGGCTGATGACGCCGCCTTGTTCCGTGAGGGCGTTGCGCGGTTGCTCACCGAGGCCGGGTTCGAGGTGGTGGCGAAGGCGGGCGACGCGGCCGAGCTCCTGGCTCTGGTGCACGCCGACCCGCCGGACGTCGTGGTCGTCGACATCCGGATGCCGCCGGGCTTCACCACCGAGGGCCTCGACGCCGCGCAGGAGATCCGCAGGAGCCATCCGGACGTCGGCGTGCTCGTGTTGTCGGCCCATGTGGAGCCCCACTACGCCTTGCGGCTGCTCGACTCGGACGCCCGTGGCGCCGGCTACCTGCTCAAGGATCGTGTCGCTGATCCGGCGGAGCTGTCCGACGCGGTGCGGCGGGTCGCGGCGGGCGGGCTGGTCATCGATCCGGGCGTGGTGGCGACGCTGGTGGGCAGGCGGCGGATCGACGATCCGCTGGAGTCGTTGTCGGAACGGGAACGCGAGGTGCTCGCCGTGATGGCCGAGGGACGGTCGAACCAGGCGATCTGCGGGCGGCTGTTCCTGAGCCCCAAGACGGTCGAGGCGTACGTGCGGTCGGTGTTCACGAAGCTCGGTCTGCAGCAGGGGCCCGACGACAACCGGCGGGTGCTGGCCGTGCTCGCCTACCTGCGCCGATGAGAATTCTCTGGCTGGGCACCGGATTCCTCGCGCTGGCCGCGCTGGTGTGGGGCGGCTACGAGGTCTCGGTGCCGGCCGTGGTGCTGAACCTCGCCGTGGGACTGGCGTTCATCGGCGCCGGGATCGAGGCGGCGGACCGCCGCCCGGACAGCTCGTCCGGGCAGCTGATGATCGCGGTCGGGCTGGCGTGGTTCGTCCGGCTGACCGGGGCGATCGAGAACGACGTGGCGTTCGCCGTCGGGGTCGCGACGAAGACGCTCTACCTGGCGGTGCTCGGACACCTGCTGGTCACCTACCCGACCGGACGGATCACCAGTCCCTGGCAGCGGGTGGTCGTCAGCCTCGGCTATCTGCTGACCGTGCCGGTGAACGTCGGCTATCTGCTGGTGGTGCCGTTCGACGGGCCGCAGAACATCGTGGTGATCCGCGAGGTCTCGTCTCCCGGCGTTCCGACCGTCGCGGTCGTCGTGTTGATCACCGGGATCGTCCTCTTCTGCGCCTTGCTGGCGCGGATGATCACCCGCTGGCTTCGCTCCGGCAACGTGGTCCGACGCGATCTCGGTCCGGTCGTGTGGGGAGGCGCGGCGATCGTGCTCACCGTGGTCGTCACCTACGTGGCGGCGTTGCTCGGGTTGCCGCCGGCCGTGCAGGTGCCGTTGCAGTGGTCGACCGAGGTGGTGCTGGTCGGATGGCCTCTCGCGTTGCTCTACGGGCTGGTGCGGGCGAGGCTGGACCGGTCGGCGGTGGGGGAGCTGGCGGTGTCGCTGGGCGCCGGGCTGCCGGACGACCTGCGCTCGGTGCTGGCCCACACGTTGCACGACCCGTCGTTGGAGATCGTCTACGGCGAGGTGGCCCCGACTTCTCGTGGTGTCACCTATCTCGAAGCGGGCGGGACCCGGCTGGCGGCGCTCGTGCACGATCCGGCGCTGGATCCGTCGTTCGTCCGTGCGGTCGCGGCGAGCGCGGCCTTGGCCGTGCAGAACGAGTTGCGGGCGCAACGCATCGTCGAGGCCGCCGACGAGGCACGCCGCCAGGTCGAACGCGATCTCCACGACGGAGCGCAGCAGCGGCTGGTCTCGGTGCTGCTGACGTTGCGGCTGGCCGAGAACTCGCCCGAGCTGCTCAGCGCCGCACGGGAGGAGCTGGCCAGGGCGCTGGACGAACTGCGCGAGCTGGCCCGCGGCATCTACCCGGTGCTGCTGACCGACGCCGGGATCGGGCCGGCGCTGCTGTCGCTGGTGGAACGGTCCACGGTGCCCGCGGTGCTCGTCGGTGTCCCGCAGGGACGGCTTTCGCCTGTCGCGGAAGGCACCTGCTACTTCGTGGTCGCGGAGGCGCTCACCAACGCGGCCAAGCACTCGAACGCTCGCGAGGTGCGGATCGAGGTCACACACGCAGGTGATCTGGTGACGGTCGTCGTGAGCGATGACGGTGTCGGCGGTGCCGGCGACGGCGTCCGGGCTGCGCGGCCTGGACGAC
>NZ_VSRL01000190.1 GCF_012184385.1 Lentzea indica | reverse complement strand
CGCGGCCACGTCCCAGGCCTGCCGCCCGCCGCCCGAGCAAGGCCCAGCGCGGCGCGTCCACCGGCGCCAAGATCTTCGTCAGCATGCTGTCCGCGGTGATCCTGCTGGTCACCGGCATCGCGTGGCAGAACCTGAACGCGCTGACCGACGGCCTGACCAAGCAGGATCTGAACCTGGCCGACGCCGGCGAGAAGCCCGCTGACGGCGCGATCGACATCCTGCTGGTCGGCATGGACAGCCGCACCGACTCCAAGGGCAACCCGCTGCCGCAGAACGTCCTCAACGAGCTGCAGGCTGGCGGCACCGACGACGGCGGCTTCAACACCGACACGCTGATCCTCCTGCACATCCCGAACGACAGCGGCAAGGCCTACGCGGTGTCGTTCCCGCGCGACTCCTACGTGAAGATCGCCGGCGGCTTCGGGCGTCACAAGATCAACTCTGCCTACGGTTACGCCAAGGGTCAAACGGCCGAAAAGCTGCAAGGCAGCGGCAAGAGCCCGCAGGACGTCGAGATGGAGTCCCGCAAGGCGGGCGCGAACAACCTCATCGAGACCATCCAGAACCTGACCAGCGTCAAGATCGACCACTACGCCGAGGTCAACCTGGTCGGCTTCTACGAGATCACCAAGGCCATCGGCGGCATCGACGTCTGCCTCAACAAGAACGTCCGCGACAGCTTCTCCGGCGCGAACTTCAAGGCGGGCCCGCAGACCATCGAGGGCAAGAACGCGCTGGCGTTCGTCCGGCAGCGCCACGGCCTGCCCATGGGCGACCTGGACCGCGTCGTGCGCCAGCAGGTCTTCATGGCGGGCCTGGCGAAGAAGATGCTCTCGGCGGGCGTGCTCACCGACGGCACCAAGCGCAGCCAGATGATCAAGGCCGTCAGCGGGGCGATCGTGCTCGACGACGGCTGGGACATCACCAAGTTCGCCCTGCAGATGAAGGATCTGACGGGCGGCAACATGACGTTCCAGACGATCCCGACCGGCAACCCCGACCTGCAGACCCCCGAGGACGGCTCCGCGGTCGAGGTGAACGAGTCCGAGGTGCACGCGTTCGTGAAGAGCCTCGGCAAGGAGCCGTCGCCCTCGACCGCGCCGGACCCGAAGTTCAACAACGCGTCGGTGACCGTCGAGGTCCGCAACGCCTCCGGTGTGCCAGGCCTCGCGGCCCAGGTGCTGCAGTCGCTCGTCGCGAAGGGCTTCGTGGCCGGCCCGACGGGCAACGCCGAGGCCATGTCGAAGTCGGTCGTCCGCTACGGCAAGGGCGGCGAGGATGGCGCGAACGCGGTCCAGAAGGCGCTCGGCGGCCTGAAGATCGAGGAGGACGTGAACGTCCCTGCCGGGCGGGTCCGCGTCTTCCTGGGCTCCGACTACTCGGGTCCCGGCACGCAGGGCTTCACCGGCTCCGCTGCGCTCAACCTCGACGGTGCGCGTCAGCAGCCGCCGGCCGACCCGAACGCCCCCAAGCCCATCACCGCAGACGGCGTACGCTGCGTAAACTGATACTCAGAGTAGAGATGTATAGCCCGTTCGGGGGATTCTGCCAGTAAGTTGCGTAAGCGGCGAAGCACTGGCGCCTTCCATCACCGTGAGACCCGCTCACGGGGTGGAGGACCAGTGCAGACTGCGACAGGCCAAATCGACACAGCGGCGTACCAGCGCGTGCTCGGTGATGAGATCCGCAGCCTTCGCAAGCAGCGCGGCTGGACGCGCAAGGAGCTGAACAAGCGGCTGCAGACCGAGATCTCGCTGCAGACGCTGGCCACCTACGAGCTCGGCACGCGGCAGTGCTCTGTCGTGCGCCTCGTGGAGATCTGCCACGCGCTCGACGTCCCTGCACATCAAGTGCTCGCGCGCGTCCACGAACGTTTCTTCGGCGACACCCCCGCCGGTCACCTGACCCTGAACCTCGCCGCGGTCGCCGCCACCGACAACCCGCGCCTGGTGCCCCTCAAGCGCTGGGCCGCCGGACGGCTGCACGTGCTGCCGCCGGGAGCCTCCCCCGAGGTGCACCTCGACCTGCCCGCGCTCGAGAACATGGCGCAGCTCTGCCAGCTGCCTACCGTCGAGCTGATCCGCACGTTGCGCGGCTTGACCCGTTGACGACCCGTACTTTCCAGTCCCGGACAAATGCATTTCCCGGACGCGATACACTCGGCACCCTGGGAATGCGATTCTCTCATTGTCCGGATTGGAGCCGATCGTGCACGATCACCACGTCCTCTTGGCCGACGCCGAGAGCGCGACTCGCCGCCTCGCCCGGCGCGGGTTCGCGTTCGACCCGGAGCCGCTGAGGGACCTGTCCTCCCGCCGCGTTCAGGCGATCAAGACCGGGGACGAACTTCGTGCACAGTCCAAGCAGGTCGCGGCGGAGGTGCAGCGCCAGGCCAAGGCCGGCGGCGACATCGAGGGCCTCAAGGCCCAGGCGCGCGACCTGAAGGAGAAGATCAAGGAATCGGAAACCGAGGTCGCGCGACTGCAGGCGGAGCTGCGCGAAGTTTTGCTCGGTATTCCCAACTTTCCTCTCGACGAAATTCCGGACGGTTTCTCCGAGGAAGAAGCGCGCGAACTCCGCACCTGGGGTGAGGTGCCGAAATTCGACTTCGAGCCGAAGGACCACGTCGACCTCGCGGAGGCGATGGGCATCTTCGACTTCGGCCGCGCCACCAAGCTCGCCGGACCCCGGTTCGCCGTGGGCCGCAGCGCGGGTGCCCGGCTGGAGCGCGGGCTGGTGAACTTCCTGCTCGACCTGCACACCCAGCAGCACGGGTACGAGGAGTTCTCGGTTCCGCACCTGGTCAACGCCCAGACGATGACGGGCACCGGCCAGCTGCCGAAGTTCGAGGAAGATCTCTTCAAGACCTCGGTCGGCGACCGGGCCCTCTACCTCATCCCGACCGCCGAGGTGCCGCTCACCAACTTCTACGCGAACGAGATCCTCGACCGCAGGCAGCTGCCGCTCGCGTTCACCACGCACACGCCGTGCTACCGGTCCGAGGCGGGCTCGTACGGCCGCGACACCCGCGGCATCCTGCGCCTGCACCAGTTCGCCAAGGTCGAGATGGTCCGCCTGTGCGAGGCCGGTCAGGCCATGGCCGAGCTGGAGAAGATGCTCGGCCACGCCGAGGCGTGCCTGCAGAAGCTCGGCCTCGCCTACCGCGTGGTCGTGCTCGCGGCCGGCGACACCGGCTTCTCCTCGGAGATCACCTACGACCTCGAGGTGTGGCTGCCCAGCCAGGACCGCTACCGCGAGATCTCGTCCTGCTCCAGCTGCAACACCTTCCAGGCCCGGCGCGCGAACATCCGCACGACCGACGCGGACGGCAACCGCCAGTTCGTCGCCACGCTGAACGGCTCTGGCCTCCCGATCGGCCGGACCGTCGCGGCGATCCTGGAGCAGGGCCAGCAGGAGGACGGCTCCGTGGTGATGCCCGAGGCGCTCGTGCCGTACCTGGGCTTCTCGCGGATCCAGCCGGACGGCAAGACCGTCTAGGAACCGGTGAAGAGCCGGGGTTCACGCCCCGGCTCTCCGCACGTCGTCGGTCGTCGCGCCCTGCCCGGCCAGCGCCCACAGCCGGGCGTCCAGATCGCCTGCCGCAGCGGGTACCGCCGTGCCCAGCTCGTCGCAGATCGCCCGCAGGTACCGCCCGTCGACCTCGCGCCGGATCTCCGCCACCGTCTGCTCGACCGGCACCGGCAGCTCGGCGAACGCCGACCAGAACCGGTGGTAGTGCCCTGCCACCTGCTCCACGGGCACAAGCGGCAGGAACTCCGCGCAGTCCTTCGCGAGCCGTCGTACCCGTTGGCCCACCGAGCGTGTGCCAGGCCGTCCGCCCGATGCGACCAACAGGGTGAGCGTGCGCAACGAGTCCACCAGCCGCGGCGGCGCGTGGAGGACGAACGGCCACGGCCCCAGGCTGTCGAAGTAGCTGCCGCCACCGAGCGCCCACGCGATGCGTTCCAGGCCGAGCCCGAGATCGCTGATGCGCGCAGCCGGGCTCTCCACGTAGGCGGCGTCGCCCAGTTCCAGCCCGCCGTGGTTGATGTGCAGCTTCCACACCACGAGCCGTTCGGTCTCGGTCCTGCGCAGCACCAGCCGGAAGTGGCCGGCGAACAAACCGAGCCCGGACAACGTGTCCAGCCAGAGGTCGAGCAGTTCCAGGTGCCGTGCGGGAGAACTCGGCGACTCCAGCAGGCAGGTGTTCACGAACGAGGTCGTGATCCCGTCGGCCACATGTCCGTGCGAGTTCCACCGGACCGAGGGCTGCGCAACGAACCGAGGTCCCAGCTCCTGCCGATCTGCTGGCACAGCGCCCGTTTCGTACAGGCCGGGATAGATGGCTTGAATGCCCGCGACGATGAACAGCGTGTCCTCGCGCGAGTTGATCGCCGGAACGGCCGGGAACGACGGAATGCCCGCGTCCACGAACGTCTTGCCCAGCCGGTCTGTCAGGTCGATCAACGCCGAGGACCGCCGCCTGCCGGACAGCTCGGTGAAGAAGTAGCGGCCGGCGCATTTCAGCGATCCGCAGCTCTCCGCGGGCTTCTTGGCGTAGTAGAGGCGTGAACACGCCGGGCAGGTGGCCGCCGTCCAGTGGCGCTCACGCAGGTGGGCGTCCACCTGGGCGTCGAAGCTCATCAGGTCTTCCTCCACGGGTCCGGGGCCGGGCGCACGGTCTGGGCGAGCCGCGAGACCAGCGGCGCCCCGCAGAGCAGCGGCCGGCGCCAGTCGGCACCGAGGTCACGCACCGGCTGCCACGAACCGTCGTGCGCCAAAACCGTGCCGCCCGCCTCCCTGACCAGCAGCACACCGGCGGCGACGTCCCAGACGGGCAACTCGGCGAACACCGCGTAGTCGACGGATCCCGAGGCCAGCCAGGCGAACTCGGCCGCCGCGCTGCCCAGCCACAGACTGCGGCCGAGGCTCAACCGCAACGGCTCCAGCTCCTCGAACTCGTGGTAGCTGTCGCGGCCGCTGAACGACATCAGACCCGCGTCCAGATCAACAGCGGCGGAAGCGCGAATCGGCTGTCCGTCATGACGTGAGCCCAGGCCCTCCGCCGCCGAGTACATCTCCCCCAACGCGGGCAACGAGATCGCGGCCGCCACCGGGCGGCCGAGGTGCAGCACGGCAACGGACACCCCGAAGATCGGAATGCCCCGCACGAAGTTCCTGGTGCCGTCCAACGGATCCAGCACCCACTGCCACTCGGAGGAGCCGGACTCCCCGGTCTCCTCGCCGATCACCGCGTGCTCCGGGAAGCGGCGGCCGATCTCGGCGACCAGCCCCTGCTCGATGCGCACGTCGACGTCGGTGACCGGCTCGCCTCCGTCCTTCAACCGGACGGACAGCCTGTGCCCGAACGCGTCCAGCGCGATCTTCGATGCCTCCGCGCACAGCTCGACCGCTGCGTTCTCCAGCTCCGCGCTCATCCGGCACGCAGCCCGTGCTCGATCGCGCCCCACGTGAAGTCCAGCAGGAACGGGAAGTTCCGCTGCCACAGGTCGACGGGACCCTGGTAGCAGAGACCGGCTTCCAGGTACGTCTTCACGGCGTCGTCACGCAACCCGTCCCGCACGACGGACTCGGCCCCGATCCGCGCCAGCGTCCAGCCGAGCGTGTGGCCGGCGAGCCAGGTCTCGTTGAGGAACCGGCGTGACTTCGACCGCCGTTCCACCAAGTCCACAGTGGACACCGCGTCGCCGGCCGCGTCCCGCACCTGCTGCCACGTCAAGCCGACCAGCCGGAGGTGCGCCGACCGGGTCATGACCTGCCACCGCTCCCTGCCGAGCCGCGACGGCGCCTTCAGCATCGACTGCCGTGCCACGAACATCGGCCACGCGGGCAGCGCGTCCAGCACCCGGTCCTGCTCGGGCAGGGCGGTTTCTCCTTGGAAACAAACGGACCTGCGGATTCCCACGTGGTCGTAGCCGGACAGGCTGGGCAGCTCCTGGTGCTCCACCATGGCCGGGATCGACATCGCTGTGCGGTACCCGCCCTGGGACAGGAACCTGGCCAGCACCTGGTCGTCGTCCCGCTCCCGCACCGGATCGAACGCCTCCGCGTGCTTGGCGAACAGGTGAGCGGCAGCGCACGGCATCACCACCGCCAGCGTCGGGAAGTAGTCCTGCAGCGTCGGGACGAGCCACGAGTACCCGGCGAGCACCGCGACCCTCGCCCTGGCCCCGTTCCAGCTGGCCAGGTTCTGGTACAGGGCCAGGATCCGCTCCGGATCGCGCGCCAACGCCCGTTCGACCGCCGGCCACAGCTGCGTCGACGGCCACACGTCGTCCTGGAGCACCATGTGGTGCGTAGTGCCTTCAGGACACCGCGACCACGCCACGGCGGCGGTGCGCAACGCGCTCGGCGGGCCGTCCGGATCCGGATCGACGACGAGGTCCGCGCCCGTCACCTCGGCGAGCCGCCGCGCGGGTTCGGCACGCCGAGGATGGGTCATGACGGTGATGCTGAGCTTGTTGACGCTGGGCCGGGTCACCGCACACCAGCCCTGCTGAGCGAGACGTCCCAGAACCGCTCCCCGCCGCCGTTGGCCGTCTGGTGCCGGCCGAGGCGGGCGCGGTAGTCGGGATCGTCGTCCCACAGCATCCGGTGCTGCGACCGATAGCAAGCGATGGCGCGGTACTTGGCCTCCAGCGCCTCGGCCGGCACCTCGGCGGCGAACGGCTCGCCGAGCACCGCCAGGTGGGGCAGGGAGGATGGCGGCGCGCCTTGCCCTGCCCACAGCCCGTACGGCAGGTCCTCCCACAGCTGCAGCCGGACACCGGGATGGTGCGACACCGCGTCCAGCACGGCGTCCCGCGTCCGCACGTGGTCGACGTGGTCGCCCAGCGCGGCGCAGGTCAGCACGATCGACGGCCGCAGCTCGCTGATCAGCGAGCCGATCGCGGCGGTCACGCTGCGGTGCAGCTCCGGTTCGTCGCCGTCCGGTTCGTCGGTCGGGTCGTTGCCGACCAGCCAGGAACCGTCCGCGCGGGTGCGATAGATGGAGTCCAAAAATCGGCCGTGTCGCGCGATGGTGCCGAGTTCGGCGTGCGCCGCCAGGTCCTCATCCCTGCGTTCCTGCACCGGGTCCCCGGTCAGGTCCATCAGGCCGTGCAACCGTTCGGCTGTCGCGGAGTACGGCGGCGCGGCCGGACCGGCGAACACCGTGTAGACGGTGACCCAGGTCTGCTCGTCCGCCGCGAGTGCGGCCAGCCGCCCTCCCGCGGACAGCACCGCGTCGTCGAGGTGCGGCGAGATGGCCAGAACGTCCTGCTGCATCGGTGGTGTCCCTAGTGGTTCAGCAGCTTGCCGCTGACGAAGTCCTCGGTGATCCACGGGATGTCCGCGAGCTCCTGCGCGACGATCTCGCGAACCACGCCCGCGTCGGCCTGCGTGATCACGCGCGTGTGCCACGGGTCGACGAGCGAGCCGCCGTTCTGCGAGACGATCTCGACCGAGTTGGCCTGGCCCGTCTCCTCGTGGATCCGGTTCGCGATCCGCTTGGCGCACACGGCGTAGATGAATCCCGCGTAGTAGCGCGGGTTCTTGCCGTTCGTGCCCTCCAGCGACATCGGGCGGCGCGCGGTGATCAGGCCGTTCGGCCGGTTGCCGCGGCCGACCACGCCGATGTCACCAGACAGCGAGGCACCGCTGACGGTCAGGTAGACGTTCTTGGTGTGCTCGCGGTCCTTGGTGTTGACCGACAGCCGGACGTCGTGGCCCTGCAAGCGAACCTGGAGCCGCTCGATGATCTCGCCGCAGATGATGTCGAGGTTGCGCTTGTACTCGTCGTAGGAGTGCACGTGCGCGGCGATCTGCGGAATGCACGCCGTCAGGTCGACCTCGGTGCCGTTGCGGTAAGCCATGATCTTGATGTCCGTACCGAGCCACGGGTGGCGCTCGTGCGTCTCCGCGGACGCCAGATGCCCTTCGAGGTCGAGGACGGCCTGTTCCAGCGGGCTCATCGGCGCGTACGCCACGCAGAACGAGGTGTCGTTGGCGACGAGCTCCTCGTAACCGCGCACCGCGCCCTTCTCCACCGGGTCGAACATGTTCGCGATCGAGCCGGAGCTGCCCGAGATCGTGCCGGGACCCGCGTGCGAGGTCAGGAAGTCCGAGATGACCACCGACTCGTCGAAGTCGATCATCGGGAACCGCTCGGAGAAGAACCCGCGCAGCGCGTCCTCGATCACCCGCGACACCGGCAGGTCGCGGCCGAGATAGGTGCGGCTCACCCTGCCCGACAGCACGACGCGGATCGGCTCGACGAACCTGCCGCCGCCGAAGCTCACCTCGGTGCGGCCGCCGATTAGCATCACCTTGTCGAACTGGTGGTGCAGGATCTGCCCGTCGCAGTGCTCGATGGTGTACACGGAGTACGCCTGACTGAGCAGCGAGGCCAGCGCGTCGCAGATCGAGTCGGGGTGCCCGATGCCCTTGCGTTCGATCAGCTCGGTGTCCTGGTCGGCCCACGGCGGCACGGACACGACGTCGACGTCGCCCGCGCGCACCGCGGTCTCGCCGTACAGGTAGTCAGCCATTGTTTCTCGCTTTCTCCACAGTCAGCTGGGCAGTGAGGCGGCGCGGTCCAGCTCGGCGCGCACCGTGACGTTGATGAGCCGGTCGGTGTGGTTGCAGTCCTGGCACGAAACGCCGCCGAAGAGCATCGAGCGGCGGTTGTCGGCGGAGTTCTGCCACAGCTTCCGGAAACTGCCCGCGGCGCGCAGGGAACCGAACAGCGAACCGTTCTTCTCCCCCGGCTGGGAACCCAGGCAGCACGAGTACAGCTCGCCGTACGGGTTGAACGCGACTTTGGAGTAGGCGACCCCGCACGGCCCGCCGATCTCGTCGACGATGTCTTCCACGCGGATTTCGACCCGGTCGCCGTAGTCGCGGTGAACCTGGTCCAGCCGGTGGCGCACCTCGGCGTCCTCGAAGGTGATCCGGCCGTAGATGTCCTGTTTGTAGACGACCGTGTCGACACCGACGTCGTCGATCAGCACGGCGGCGAACTGCTCGATTTCGGTCTGGTTCAGCTCGGAGACGAGGAACGTGCAGGCGATCCTGACCTGCCCGCCGGTCTGCTCGCGGGTGGCGGCCAGCATGCGCAGGTTCTTCAACGTCCGATCGAGCAGGTTTCCGCCGCGCATTCCGCGCTGCTTGTTGTAGACGTCGGAGTTCACCGAGTCGATGCTGACCCTGACCTCGGCGGCGTCCATCAGCGCTGGCACCGCGTCGTCGGGGATCACGTTGGCGTTGGTGACGAGCCGCAGGTCGAGCGGGGATCGCGCGATGTGGCCGAGCACCTCGCCGATGCCCAGGTAGAACATCGGCTCACCGCCGCCGGAGACCGACACCTCGGAGACGCCGGCGTCCACCAGCTCGTCGATCAGGTCCCGGTACTCGGCCACGCTCAGCATCTCGCCGCGCCGGGACACGTCCTCCCCGACACCGCCGTGGAAGCAGTACGAGCAGGCCTGGTTGCAGAAGTCGGTCGGATGGATTTCCACGCAGTGCGGGAACGGGTCCCGCCCTGTGACCATCAGCGGAAGATTCTTGTTCAGGGCATGGAACTGCCCGAGCTCGTGCCGCACGTACATCCCCCATGAATGTTCAGATGCGTGAATCAGATTGTTAACGTGCGCACGCCTGACAGGCCGGCAGACAAATCGGTTCGCCCCCCATGTGCGAATCGTTCCGGTGCGGCGCCTCTCCCGAGCCGCCCACCGAAGCTGTTCTTCAACATGACCCGGTTCTCCCGGAGTTGTCAAGCAGAACTCGAAATAGGTAATCGAGCGCGTCTCGACTTGCCCTATTTAGCAGTTCTGGAGAACCGGTTGCCGGGTACTGACGGCTTTGCTACGTTGACCGGCGACCGCAAGACGAGGGGGAATTGCGGGATCGACGCGGTTTTTCCGCGCATTTCTCGTTCCGTTCCCTCCCACACCGAGGCAGCTTGGCGGAGGGCGTGCCGTGCCACTGATCGAGGCCCGCGGGCTCGTCAAGGACTTCCACCGGCCGCGGCGCAGGACCGGCAGGTTCGCCGGCCTCCGCACGCTCGTCAGCCGCGAGCGGGAGACGGTGCGGGCGGTCGACGGCGTCAGCTTCTCGATCGAATCCGGCGAGCTCGTCGGCTACCTCGGCCCCAACGGCGCGGGAAAGTCCACGACGATCAAGATGCTCACCGGCATCCTCACGCCCACCGCGGGCGAAGTGACCGTCGCGGGCGTCGTGCCGTGGCGCAAGCGGCAGGACAACGCCCGCAACATCGGCGTGGTGTTCGGCCAGCGCTCGCAGCTGTGGTGGGACCTGCCGCTGGTCGAGTCGCTGCGGCTGGTCGGCAAGCTCTACCGGATGCCGCGGACCCGCTACGAGGAGAACCTCGCCAAGTTCGTCGAGCTGCTGGACATGCGGCCGTTCCTGGACACACCGGTGCGGCAACTCTCGCTGGGACAACGGATGCGCGGCGACCTGGCCGCCGCGATGATCTACGAGCCGGCGGTGCTCTACCTCGACGAGCCGACCGTGGGCCTCGACGTGATCGCGAAGGAACGCATCCGCAAGTTCGTCGCCGACCTGAGTTCCACGTCGGGCACAACGGTTCTGCTCACCACGCACGACATGGACGACGTCGAGGCGTTGTGCGAGCGGCTGATCCTCATCGACCACGGCAAGGTGCTCTACGACGGCACCCCGGCGGCGTTGAAGGACTCCTACGCCCCGCAGCGCGAACTGGTGGTGCAGCTGGCTTCCCCGTGCGAGGTGACGGTCGCGGGCGCGCGGACCGTGGAGTCCGGAGAAGGCGTGGTCCGGCTGTCGTTCGACCCTGCGGAGACACCAGCCGCCGCGTTGATCTCGGAGCTCTTCGGCAACTATCCGGTCACCGACGTCTCGCTGCAGGAAACAGATCTCGAGGACGTCATCAAGAAGATCTACGCGGGACGTTCATGACCGAGCACCTTGCCTTCATGCGGACACGGATCAGCGAGGTGCTCACCTACCGGTTCGAGCTGCTGTTCCAGCTGATCAACCCGTTGCTGCAGCTCCTGCTCCTCGCGGCCGTGTGGCGCGCCGTCTACGCGGGGAAGTCCGATGTGGACGGCGTCTCGGTGTCCACGATGACGACGTACGTGACGCTGTCGACGTTGCACACCCTGCTGATGCACGACCAGATCGTGCACTGGGTGGAGCAGCGCGTCCGTTCCGGCGCGGTGGGCATCGATCTCGTGCGCCCGATTCCGCTGCTGCGCCAGCAGATCCTGAGCCAGGCGAGCCAGGTCGCCGTCAAAGTGCCGATGATGGCCGTGGTGTTCCCGGTCGCGGTCGTCACGACCGGCCTGGTCGCGCCGGCGGCACCGGGGCTGTACGCGCTGTCCACCCTGCTGGGCTGGCTCATCAACTGCTGCGTGCTGCTGCTGATCGCCGCGGTGGCGTTCTGGACGCTGGAGCTCGGTGGCATGACGTTCCTCTACTACGTGGTCAGCCAGTTCCTGTCCGGTGCGCTGGTGCCGTTGTGGTTCATGCCCGGCTGGCTGCGCACCGCGGTCGAGTGGCTGCCGTTGCAGGCCACCGTGTTCACCCCGGTCGCGATCTACCTCGGCAAGGACGGCTGGGGCGGCATCGGGGTGCAGGCGATGTGGCTCGTGCTGCTCGGCGCGGCGGTGGTCCTCGTGTGGCGGCGTGCGCTTCACCGCGTCGTGGTGCAGGGCGGGTGACCGGCGTGCGGTGGCAGCTCAGGGCGGCGCTGATCCTGCTCGGCGGGGCGGTGCGCGGGGCGGTGCAGTACCGGGCGGACATCGTCTTCACGATGATCGCGGGCGCGCTCTACAACGGCGCCGGGTTCGCAACGATCTGGGTGGTGCTCGACCGGTTCGAGGTGATCGCCGGGTGGGACATCGGCGACATGGCGCTGCTGTACGGCATGCGGCTCGTTGCACACGGGCTGTGGCTGGTGCCGTTCAACCAGCTGGACTGGTTCTCCGACCACGTCAGGGAAGGCTCGTTCGACCGCTACCTGGTGCGGCCGGCGAGCCCGCTGCTGCAGCTGCTGACCACGCGCATCCAGTTCAGCCCGTTCGGCGACCTGATCTCGGGCCTGGTCGTGCTCGGCGCCGCGATGTCCGCTGTGGACGTCGACTGGGGGCCGTTGACGGTGGCGTACCTGGTGTTCGCGCTGATCGGCGGTGCGCTGATCGAGGGCGGGATCCAGCTCGCGCTGAGCAGCATCGCCTTCCGCACGCTCAAAGCCGATCAGGTGAAACTCACCGTGGACAGCGTGTTCAACCTGTTCGGCAACTACCCGGCGCGGATCTTCGGCACGGCGGGGCAGCTGGTGCTCAGCGTGATCCCCGTCGTGTTCGTGGCCTATCTGCCCGCATCGGTGCTGCTCGGCCGCGTGGACGCCGCGGGTTTGCCCGCCGTGGTGGCGTGGTTGTCACCGCTGGCGGGCGTGGTCGTCGCGACGGCCAGTTACCTGGTGTGGCGCCGGATGCTGCTCGGTTACCAGAGCTCCGGCACCTGACCGCCCGCGAGGCCGCACCCGTCACGCCGGTAGCATCGCCGGGGTGAACGATTCCCCCGCCCGCCTCCCTCTGCGCACCGCAGCCGCCGTGAAGCTGGGCAACCTGAGCTCCACGCTGTCCCAGAAGATGGGTCTCGGCGCCGGCGGCATGATCGGTGGCCGGGTGGCGCTGAAGCTGGACCCGCAGGCGCTCAACCGGTTGACGCAGGGACGCAAAGTCGCCGTCGTGACAGGCACGAACGGCAAGACCACCAGCACGATGATGCTGGCCAGGGCCGTTGGCGCGCTGGGTGAGGTCGCCACGAACCACAGCGGCGCGAACATGCCAGACGGTCACGTCACGGCGCTGTCCAAGCAGCCGGACGCCCCGTACGCGGTGCTGGAGTGCGACGAGGGCTACTTCCCCGCCGTCGCGGGCGCGAGCAACCCGGCCGTCGCGATGATCCTGAACCTGTCGCGCGACCAGCTGGACCGCGTCGGCGAGGTCCGCACCATCGAGCGGTCGCTGCGCGACACCGTCACCGCGCTGCAGAACTGCACGATCGTCGCCAACTGCGACGACGTGATGGTGACGAGCGCGGCCTGGAACGCGGCCAACGTCGTCTGGGTCGCCACCGGCACCGGCTGGCACCACGACTCCGCGAGCTGCCCCCGCTGCGGCAACCCGATCCGCTGGCAGGGCGAGCACTGGCACTGCACCGGCTGCGACCTCGCGCGCCCGCACCCGAACTGGATCACCACCGACGAAGCGATGATCACGCCGGAGCACCAGAAGCTCGAGCTCCGCCTCACGCTGCCGGGCAAGTTCAACCAGGCCAACGCCGTCATGGCGTCCGCGGCCGCGCATGCCATGGGCGTGCCCGCCGAGGAGGCGGTGCGCCGTCTGCGCGGCGTCTCCAACGTGAGCGGCCGCTACCGCACGATCCACCGCAACGGCCGCAGCGCGCGCCTGCTCCTGAGCAAGAACCCGGCCGGCTGGAGCGAGACCCTCACGGTCGTCAAGGAGGCCAACCACCCGGCCGTCCTGGTGATCAACGCTCAGGAGGCCGACGGCCGCGATCTCTCGTGGCTGTGGGACGTTCCGTTCGAGCGGCTGCAGGGCCGCAGGGTCATCGCGTCCGGCGAGCGCGCGACCGATCTCGCCGTCCGGCTGACCTACGCCGAGGTCGAGCACACGATCGTGCCCGACCCGCTGAAGGCCATCGACCAGATGCCACAGGGGGCGGTCGAGGTCATCGCCAACTACACCGCGTTCCGCGACTTGAATGCCAGGGCTGCCGCTGATGAGTGAGTCGACAATCCAGATCGCGCTCGTGCTGCCGGATCTCCTCGGCACGTACGGGGACTTCGGCAACGCCGTGGTGCTCCAGAAGCGCATGGCGTGGCGCGGGATCAAGGCCGAGATCGTGCCGATCAACTACGGCGAGCCGGTGCCGGACTCGTGCGACATCTACGTCGTCGGCGGCGGTGAGGACACCGCGCAGACGCTGGCGGTGAAGCACCTGCGCGAGCACCCCGGCCTGCAGCGCGCCGTCACGAAGAACGCCGTGGTGCTGGGTGTCTGCGCCGGCATCCAGATCTTCGGCGAGAGCTTCACCCGTGCCGACAACATCACCCACCCCGGCATGGGCCTGATCGACTCGACCTCACACGCGGGCGGTAGCCGCGCGATCGGCGAGGTGCTCGCCGAGCCCGCGAACGGACTCTTCGAGGGCGTGCTGACCGGGTTCGAGAACCACCAGGGCCGCACGGTGCTGGGCCCGTCGGCCAGGCCGCTCGCGCACGTCAAGGTCGGCACCGGCAACGACGGCAGCGTCGAGGGCGCCGTTCAGGGCCGGATCGTCTGCACCTACCTGCACGGGCCGGTGCTGCCGCGCAACCCGCAGCTCGCGGACATGCTGATCGAGTGGGCGACCGGAACGAAGGTCGCGCCGCTGGACCTCCCGGCGGTCACGGCTATGCGTGCGGAGCGGGTGCGGGCAGCTTCTTGATTGGAGCGAAAAGGGCGCGCGGTCTGAACACCGTGCGAACTTGCTTTTCGCTCCAATCAAGAATTGGGCAGTAGGAATGTGACAGCAACGCGCTCCGCAACACCAGGCCAGATCACGGCCATCACGTAGTCGGTCGCGAGCGCGGGCCCCACCGAGGGCCTGCGCTCCATCCAGACCGCCAGGCGTTCCGTGGCGCCGACGACGATCTCGGCGAACGCCTCGGCCTCCAGCGGGTCGATGTCCGGCGTGAACGACGCCAGCACGGCCCCGATCATGTCCGTCTGCTGCTGACGGATGCCTTCCACCTCTTCTTGCGCCGACGGCACGGCCACGGCCGCCTCCTGCCGCAGCAACGCCCACGACCTGCGGTGCTCGTCGATGAACTCGAAGAACGCGAGCAGGCCGAGCCGCAGGAACTCCTCAGGGCTTCCCGCGCCGGCGATCGCCGCCGCGGTCTTCTCCCGCAGTTCCGTGCGCGCGCGGTGGATGCAGCCGATGAGCAGGCCTTCTTTCGAGCCGAAGTACTCGTAGAGCATCGGCTTGGAGACGCCGACGCGTTCGGCGATCTCGTCCATCGACGTGGCCAGATACCCCTGTTCGGCGAAGATCTCCTCGGCGACGGTGAGCATCTGCGCCATGCGCTGGGCCTTGGGCATGCGGCGCCGCGGAGCAGTCACGAATGGAGTCTACCGCTCGTAACTTACTCGGGGTAACCTACTGCGAAGTAGCCACTCGTGAGCGGAGGGACGTCCCCATGCACCGAGAGACGAAAGTGCTCGTCATCGGCACCGGCTTCTCCGGCCTCGGCATGGCCGTCGAGCTGAAGCGCCGCGGTGAGCACGACTTCGTGGTGGTCGAGAAGGCGAGCGACCTCGGTGGCACGTGGAGGGACAACTCCTACCCAGGCTGCGCGTGCGACGTGCCGTCGCACATGTACTCGTTCTCGTTCGAGCTGAACCCGCGGTGGTCGCGGATGTTCGCCGAGCAGGGCGAGATCTGGGACTACCTGCGGCGGGTCGCCGACAAGTACCGCCTGCGGCCGCACATCCGCTTCAACACCAAGGTCTCCGGCGCGCAGTGGGACGAGGAGTCCAAGCGCTGGCACGTCACGACCGAGCAGGGCGACACGTACACCGCGGCCGCTTTGGTGGCGGGCGTCGGCGCGTTGCACATCCCGAACGTCCCGGAGCTGCCGGGCATCGAGAACTTCAGCGGCAAGACGTTCCACTCGGCGCAGTGGGACCACGATTACGACCTGACCGGCAAGCGTGTCGCCGTGGTCGGCACGGGCGCGTCCGCGATCCAGTTCGTCCCGAAGATCGCAGGCAGCGTCGGTGCGATGAAGATCTTCCAGCGCACGCCGCCGTGGATCATGCCCAAGGCCGACCGCGAGATCAACGGCTGGGAGCAGAAGCTGTTCCGCGCCTTGCCGTTCACGCAACGGCTCTACCGCAACTTCGTGTACTGGATCCGCGAGTCCAGCGCCGTCGGGTTCGCGATCAACCCTCGGATCATGCAGTTTGCCCAAGGCATCGCGTTGCGGCACATGAAGAAGCAGGTGCCGGACGCGTCACTGCGCCGCAAGCTGAAGCCCGACTACACGATGGGCTGCAAGCGCGTGCTGATCTCCAACGACTACTACCCGGCTTTGGGCTACCCGAACGTGGACCTGGTGACGGACAAGATCTCCGAGGTGCGCGAGAAGTCCATCGTGGACAGTGCGGGCGTCGAGCACGAGGTCGACGTCATCATCTACGGCACCGGGTTCCACGTCACCGACTCGTTCGACTACCTGGACATCCAGGGCAAGGGCGGCATCGACCTCGCGAAGCAGTGGCGCGAGGAGGGCATCGAGACCTACTTCGGCATCACGGTCTCGGGGTTCCCCAACCTGTTCTTCCTGCTGGGCCCCAACACCGGGCTCGGCCACAACTCGGTCGTCTTCATGATCGAGTCGCAGATCCGGTACGTCTCGCAGTGCCTCCAGCTCCTCGACAAACACCGCGCAGCGGAGCTGGACGTGCGACCGGAGGCCCAGCAGGAGTTCAACCGCGAGATCCAGGGCAAGCTCACCAAGGGCGTGTGGACCCAGGGCGGCTGCAAGAGCTGGTACCTCGACGCGCAGGGCGTGAACCGCACTGTGTGGCCGGGCTTCACCTGGCGGTACTGGATGCGGACCAAGCGCGTGCGCGCCGAGGACTACGTGCTCACTGCTGCCTCACGATCTACGGCCGTACGATGACTTTCAGGGCGGTCCGCTCGTCCATCGCCTGGTAGCCCAGCGCGACGTCGTCGAGCGAGACCGTCCTGTCGAACACGGGTCCGGGGTCGATCCGCCCGGCGAGCACGTCGGCCAGCAGCTCGGGCAGGTACGCCCGCACGGGAGCGATGCCGCCCCCGATGTTGATGTTGCGCCCGAACAGCTTGCCGAGCGGCAGTCCCGGCATCTCGTGCGGAACGCCGACGTACCCGATCTTGCCGCCGTCGCGGACGATGCCCATCGCGGTCTCCCACGACTGCTCGGTGCCGACGCATTCGAGGACGCTCGATGCCCCGAGACCGCCGGTCATCTCCTTTATGCGCTCGACGGCGGCCTCACCGCGCTCGGAGACCTGGTCCGTGGCACCGAAGAGCTTCGCGATCTTGGCGCGGTCCTCGTGCCGTCCCATCGCGATGATCCGCTCGGCGCCCAGTCGCCTGGCCGCGAGCACACCGCACAGGCCGACCGCGCCGTCACCCACAACCGCGACCGTGCTGCCGGGCTGGACACCGGCGCCGATCGCCGCGTGGTGCCCCGGTGCCCATCACGTCGCTCAGGCTCAG